>NZ_JBEYTW010000017.1:0-109780 GCF_040643275.1 Spirillospora sp. NPDC047418 | reverse complement strand
CGCCCGGGGCCCCCCCCCTACGACGGCTTTTCGCTGGGGGCGCACCTCCTGGGGGGGGGGGGGGCGCCGGGCGCCCCGCCCTGTCCCGGGCCCCCACGGCTCGTCATCGGGACGGGGCCCTACTGGGACAGGGCGCTGTCGGCCTCGGACAGGAAGGTCTTGGCCGCCTGGTCCGGCGACGCCTTGCCGAACAGCACCGAGTCGGTGGCGCGCTTGAGGATGTCCTCCATCTCCATCGCGCCCTTCGGCGGGATGGAGATCGGGCTGAGGTCGCCCTTGATCGCGTCCATGAAGGCCAGCACCTTCTGGTCGGCCGGGGACAGCTTGCCCTTGATCGCCGTGACGACCTTCGCGTTGGTGGGCAGGCCGCGGTCGCTCAGCAGGATCGCGCCGGCGTCCGGGTCGTTCACCAGGAAGTCGACGAACTTCCCGGCGGCGGCGGACTCCTCGGACTTGGACGAGATCGTGTAGTACATCGCCGGCTGCAGGAACATCCCGGACGTGGTGGCGCCCGGCGCCTTCGGCATGCGCAGCAGGTCCAGCTCCTGGCCGGACCCCTTGGTCAGGGTGTCCAGCTGGTTGCTCCACCAGCTGCCGAACGCGCTCTTGTTGGTGGCGACCAGCGCCTGGTCGGGCTTGGTGCCGGTCTCCAGCATCTCGTCGGCGCCGGGACCGGCCTTGGTGTCGATGATCTTCTTGATCAGCGCCCACCAGTCCTTGATGGTCTGCTCCGACAGGGCGACCTTGCCGTCGGCGTAGTACTGCTCGCCGCGCTGGGCGGCGAAGATCTGCAGGAACGCCGGGTTCTCGTTGTACTCGGTGCCCCAGACGTCGCCGCCGCTCTTCTCGGTCACCTTCTGGGACATCGCGATGTAGTCGTCCCAGGTCCAGGTCTTGTCGTCGGGGGCCTTCTCGCCGTACTTCTCCAGCGTCTTCTTGTTGACGATCATCGGGAACGCGTTGACGCCGGTGGGGATCGCGTACTGCTTCCCGCCGACCTGCCCGGCCTTGAGGACGCCCTGGTCGAGCCCGGCGGTGTCCACCTTGCCGTTCAACTCGGCGAGGACGCCGCGCCCGGCGTACTCCGCGAGGCCCCGGATCTCGATCGACATGACGTCCGGGGCGTCGCCGGCCGCGGTCTTGGTGGCCAGCTTCTCGTAGTAGCTGTCCCAGTCGGAGAAGTCGCCCTCGACGTCGATCGTGGGGTTCTTCTGCTCGAACGCGGCGATGGCCGACTCGGTCAGCTTCTGCCGGGAGTCGCTTCCCCAGTAGGAGAAGACGATTTTGGTCTTGCCGCCGGAATCGTCGTCGCCGCTGCCGCAGGCGGTCGCCGACAGGGCGATCGCGGTGACGGCGGCGGCCGCCAGGATGCGCTTCATTTCTGTGGTACCTCCGGGGGGAAGGAAAGGTTGCAGGGGCTATTTGAGGCCGGTGGTGGCCATTCCTCGGACGAGGTATTTCTGGCCGGCCAGGAAGAAGCCGAAGATCGGGCCGAGCGAGATGATCGACATCGCGAACATCGGCCCCCAGGAGGAGTCGCCGCTGGAGTCCAGGAACTGGCGCAGCGCGACCGGAGCCGTGAGGTTGTCGGAGTTGGTCAGGTAGAGGTTCTGGGTGAAAAAGTCGTTCCACGTCCAGATGAAGGTGAAGATCGCCGTGGTGGCGAGCGCGGGGACGCACAGCGGCATCACCACCTGCAGGAACGTGCGCAGGTGCCCGGCTCCGTCGATCGCCGCCGCCTCGTCCAGTTCCCGGGGGAGGGTGCGGATGAACTGCACCATCAGGAAGATGAAGAACGCGTCGGTGGCGAGGAACTTGGGCACGACGATCGGCCAGATCGTGTTGATCCAGTCGATCTTGCTGAACGCGATGTACTGCGGCACGACCGTGACATGGTGCGGCAGCATGATCGAGACCAGCATGATCGCGAACCAGAGCTTCTTGAGCGGGAACTCCAGCCGGGCGAACGCGTAGGCCGCCAGCGAGCAGGCGAGCAGGTTGCCGACGACCGCGAGGGAGGTGATGACCGCCGAGTTCCACAGGTAGTAGCCGAACGAGTGCTTGAGCGCGCCCCAGCCGTCGGCGTAGTTCTGGCCGGTCACCTCGCCGGGGATCAGGCCCGGCTCGCGGAAGATCACGTCCTCGGGCTTCACCGAGCTGGAGATCATCCAGAGCAGCGGATAGAGCATGAACAGCCCGAACGCGATCAGCAGCACGTGCTTGGTCAGCCGGGAGGCGGGCCGGAACAGGACCGGGGTCCGCCTGTTCGCCGGGCGCCTAGTTGTCGTCGCCATAGAAGACCCAGAATCGAGACATGAGGAAGTTGACGGCGGTCAGGGCCCCGATGATGAGGAGCAGCACCCACGCCATGGCGGCCGCGTATCCCATCTCGTAGTTCTTGAAGCCCTTGATGTAGAGGTAGAGCGTGTAGAAGAGCGTCGAGTCGACCGGTCCGCCGTTGCCGCCGCTGACCACGAAGGACTGCGTGAACGACTGGAACGACTTGATGACCTCCAGCACGGCGTTGAAGAAGATGATCGGCGTGAGCAGCGGCAGCGTGATCGAGCGGAACTGCCGGAGCCGGCCGGCGCCGTCGACCCGGGCCGCCTCGTAGAGGTTCTGCGGGATCTGCCGCAGCCCGGCCAGGAAGATGACCATCGGGGCGCCGAACGTCCAGACGTGCAGGATGATCAGCGTCCACAGCGCCGTGTCCGGGCTCGTCACCCACCCCTGGCCCTCGTAGCCGAACCAGCCCAGGAACGTGTTGACGATCCCGTCGACCCCGAAGATCTTCCGCCACAGGATCGAGATCGCCACGCTGCCGCCGAGCAGTGACGGCAGGTAGAAGATCGACCGGTAGAACGACAGCCCGCGCAGCCCCTTGTCCAGCGCCAGCGCCAGCCCGAGGGCGAAGGCCAGCTGGAGCGGGACGGAGACGAAGACGTAGGTGGTCGTGACCTTGAGCGAGTTCATGTACCGGTTGTCGGCCGTGAACAGCTTGTCGTAGTTGTCCGTGCCGACCCAGTGGGCCGGGGCGAGCAGGCTGTAGTCGGTGAACGACAGGTACAGCGAGGCGATCATCGGGCCGAGCGTGATGACGAACAGTCCGATGAACCAGGGGGCCAGGAACAGGTAGGCGGCCCAGGCCTGTGAGCGGGCGCGGGAACTCTTGCGGTGTCCCGGGCGGTGGTGGAGGCGGCGTCGTGCGGGCGTCTTCGCGGGGGGCGCGACCGTCGGTCCGGCCGTCCCCGTCGCCGTCTCGGCCGCGGCGGGCCTCAGCGTCATCACTGGCCCTTCGATGAGTCGGAGGTGGTTGAGATAGCGCTTTCTTAGCGCGAAGCCGGAGATGACGTCAACCCTTTGCAGTGAGATACCTCACTGCCGCTCACCAGGCGTTTTCGTATAAGCCGAGGTCAGCGCAGAAGTCGGGGACGGAGCGTCGCCTAACGATCTCCGTCCCCGTCTGCTTGTTACTACAACCGTTTGCAGTCGGTCATGCCGTACCGAACCGGTAGCCGGTGGTCGAGACGAGCTCCTCGCCGGGCCGCAGGACGGCGGACGGGAACCCCGGCCGGTTCGGTGCGTCGGGGAAGTGCTGCGTCTCCAGGCACAGGCCCGCGAACGGGCCGTACGGGCTGCCGCCGCCGCCCAGCATGTGGCCGGTGTAGAACTGCACGCCCGGTTCGGTGGTGGTGACCTCCATCGAGCGCCCGCTGCCCGGATCGGTGACGGTCGCCCGCCCCTGGAGGACGTAGCAGTGGTCGTAGCGGCCGCCGAGCCGCGCGTCGACCCGGCTGGGGGCGGTGAAGTCGAACGGCGTCCCGGCCACCGGCGCCAGTTCGCCCGTGGGGATCTTTCCCTCGTCCACCGGGAGGTAGCGGTCGGCCTCCAGCGTCACCACGTGCCCGCGCACGTCGCCGCCGCCCGCCAGGTTGAAGTAGGAGTGGTTCGTCAGGTTGACGACGGTGGGCGCGTCGGTCGTGGCCCGGTACTCCAGCTGCAGCGTGTCGCCGTCCAGGACGTACCGGACCTGGACCGTCAGCTCTCCGGGGTAGCCCTCCTCGCCGTCCGGGCTCACCAGGCCGAGCAGCAGGTCCGCCGGCGCCGCCGACTCGACCCGCCACACCCGCTTGTCGAAGCCGCGGACGCCGCCGTGCAGGCTGTGCCCGCCGTCGTTGACCGGCAGCCGGTACTCGGTGCCGTCGAGGGTGAACCTGCCGCGGGCGATGCGGTTGCCGTAGCGGCCGACGACCGCGCCGAAGTACCGGCTGCGCCGCAGGTAGTCCTCCAGCGTGCCGAGGCCGAGGACGACGTCGGTGCCGTCGGCCACCTCCAGCCGCTGGACGGTCGCGCCGTAGGTCAGGACCGCGACGCGCAGCCGCCCGTTGTCGAGGACGTGGCGTTCGACCTTCTCGCCGTCGGGGGTGACACCGAAGGCGGTGTCGTTGATGTCGGGACTTGTCATGGGAGTCCTTTCGGGGGAGCGGTGGACTCGCGGACCACCAGATGCGTTTCCAGGACGGTGGCCGCGCTCATCGACGTGATGAGCAGGTCGACGGCCATGCGCCCGGCGTCGGCCGTGGGCATGGCGACCGTGGTGAGCTTGGGCCGGTACAGGCGCCCGGTGATGCTGCCGTCGATGCCGATCACGCTGATGTCGCCGGGGACGCCGACGCCCAGCTCGTCCAGGCCCTCGATGAGGCCGATGGCGACGAGGTCGTTGTAGGCGAGCACGCCGGTCACCCCGGCCGCCGCGACCTCGGCGGCGATGCCGAGGCCGCCCTCCTCGGTGGGCGCGTTCGGGCCGATGACGACCGTTTCGAGGCCGGGCACGTCGGCGACGGCCCTGCGGATCTCGCCGCTGGTCCAGGAGCCGGCCGGGCCCGAGACGAGCGCGACGCGCCGGTGGCCGAGCCCGGCGAGGTGCTCCATCGCGGTGCGGGCGCCGCGGGCGACGTCCATGACGACGGTCGTCACCCCGCGCAGCCGCCGGTTGACCAGGACGAACGGGATCGTCTCGACCAGCTTCTCCAGCGCCTTGTTCGAGGAGCGGGGGCTGCACAGCACGATGCCGTCGACCTGCTTGGAGAAGGCGAGGACCAGCTCCTCCTCCTTGGCCGGGTCCTCGTCGGTATCGGCGACGAACAGGTGGTAGTCCTGGGCGCGGGCGGCGGCCTGCGCGGCCTTGATCAGCGGCGGGAAGAACGGGTTCGCGAGGTCGGCCACGATCAGCCCGAGGTTGTTCGTCCGGCCCGTGGTGAGCGAGCGGGCCGCCCGGTTGGGCCGGTAGCCGAGCCGCTCGGCCACCGCCAGCACCCGGGTCCGCGTTTGCGCGTTCACCATGTGCGGCGCGGAGAAGGTTCGCGAAACCGTCGAGACGTGCACGCCGCACGCGTGCGCCACGTCCCGGATAGTCACTGCCATGGCGCCTACCTTAACGCAACCGTTTGCACGTTCGTAATGATCGCTCTCACTGTTTCTGCTGGTCGCACGCCATTCACTTGACGTGCGAGTGATGTGGGCGCGATGGTTACTGCAACTGGTTGCAGCGAGCTGAGGAGTCCATGCGGTGAGCAGAGTGCTCGTCACCGGAAGCGCGGGCCGGCTGGGCCGCAGCGTCGTCACCACGCTGGCGGCGGCCGGACACGAGGTGATCGGCGTCGACAGCGCCCCCGGCACGCCCGCCGAGGCCGCCGCGGAGCTGCCCGCCGACCTCACCGATCTGGGCGAGGCCCATTCGGTGATCACCCGGTTCCGGCCGGACGCGGTGGTCCACCTGGCCGCCATCGCGGTGCCCTTCGGCCGGACGGACGCGACGACGTTCCGCGTCAACACCCAGCTGGCGTTCAACGTCTGCGCGGCCTCGGTGGCGCTGGAGGTGCCGGAACTGGTCGTCGCGAGCAGCCCGACGGTGATGGGCTACGGCGCGCCGGGCGGCTGGACGCCCGACTACCTGCCGCTGGACGAGGAGCATCCGCCGCGGCCGTGGAACGTCTACAGCCTGTCGAAGCTGGTCGCCGAGCAGACCATGGAGACGTTCGCCCGCTCGGCGGCCGCCACGAGGATGGCCGCGTTCCGCCCCTGCTTCGTCATCGCGCCCGAGGAGTGGGAGGGCGCCCCGACGCAGTCCGGGCACACCCTCCGCGAGCGGCTGGACCGGCCCGAGATCGGCAGCGTGTCGCTGTTCAACTACCTCGACGCCCGGGACGCCGGCGAGTTCATCGGCGCCCTGCTCGCCCAGCTGCCGGGGCTGGAGCGCAACGGCGAGGTGTTCTTCGCCGGCGCCGGCGACGCGCTGGCCGCCGAACCGCTGGCCGAGCTGCTGCCCCGCTTCTTCCCCGCGACGCGGGAGGCCGCCGCCGCGCTCACCGGCACGGCCCCCGCGTTCTCCTCCGCCAAGGCCGAGCGGCTGCTCGGCTGGACCGCCAAGCGCAGCTGGCGCACCGAACTCGCCTGAAGGGACCCCGGCGTGATCAAGGATCTGTCGGTCGAGCCGCGGTCGGTGCCGCTGGCCCGGCCCTGGGGCGCGGACGTGCCCCGCAACCACGTCCTGCTCGTCACGCTCACGCTGGACGACGGACGCTCGGGGACCGGGCTCTCCTGGACTCCCCAGATCGGCGCGCACGCGGTCCAGGCGCTGCTGGAGCACGACATCCGCGACGCGGTGATCGGGCTTCCGGCGCACGCCGGCGTCGTGTGGGACCGGCTGTCGGCCCATCTCGGCGAGGCGGGACGGTCCGGGATCGTCCCGATCGCGATGGCCGGGGTCGATCTCGCGCTGTGGGACCTGGAGTGCGGCGGCCGCTCCCTGGTGGAGGTCCTCGGGGCGCGCCGCGACAGCGTCCCGGTGTACGGCAGCGGGATCAACCGGCACTACCCGCTGGACGAGCTGACCGCGCAGGCCGGGCGCTGGGCCGCCGCCGGATACCCCGCCGTCAAGATCAAGGTCGGGCGGCCCTCGCTCGCCGAGGACGTCGCGCGCGTCGCCGCCGTCCGGGAGGTCGTCGGCCCGGACACCGCGCTGATGGTCGACGCCAACCAGCTGTGGGACCTGCACCGGGCCAGGACCGCGCTGCGGGCGCTGGAGCGGTTCGACCTGCACTGGGTCGAGGAGCCGCTGCCCGCCGACGACCTCGCGGCGCACGTGGAGCTGCGGCGGAGCACCGGCACGCCGATCGCCGTCGGTGAGAACATCGCCACCGCGCACGGGTTCCGCGACCTGCTGACCGCCGGGGCCTGCGACGTCGTCCAGCCGAACGTGGTGCGGGTCGGCGGGATCACCCCGTTCCTGCGCATCGCCGAGCTCGCCCGGGTGTTCGGCGTGCCGGTGCACCCGCACCTGATGACCGAGCTGTCGGGCCAGCTCGCCCTCGCCCTGCACCATCCGGCGATGGTGGAGGTCCCGGAGGACGCCACGCTCACCGACCTCGGGCTGCTCGCCGACCCGTCCCCGGTGGAGATCACCGGTAGCGCGCTGCGCGCGACGGGCGCGCCGACGCGCTGGTCGAAGGGGCGGGCGTGATGGGGCCGGTGAAGGTCGTCGTCGCCGGGGTCAACGGCTACGGGCGCCACCATCTGCAGAACGTCCGGCGGCTGGCGGCGGCGGGCCGGGCCGAGCTGGCGGGGGTGTGCGACGTCCGGCCGCCGGCCGGGCTGGACGTGCCCGTCTCGGCGGATCTGGCCGCGCTGATCGGGCGGACCGGGGCCGAGGTCGCGGTGATCGCCACCCCGATCCACACGCACGCGCCGCTGGCCGCGGCCGCGCTGCGGGCCGGGGCGCACGTGCTGCTGGAGAAGCCGCCCGCGCCGTCGGTGGCGGAGTTCGAGACGATCTCCGCGGCGGTCGCCGAGACGGGCCTTGCCTGCCAGATCGGCTTCCAGTCGCTCGGCTCGGACGCGATCGCCGCCGCGCGGGACGTGCTCGGCGAGCCGGTCCGCGCCATCGGGGTGGCCGGGTCGTGGACCCGCCCGCTCGCCTACTACACCCGCTCGGCCTGGGCGGGCCACCGCCGGCTGGACGGCGTCGACGTCATGGACGGGGCCCTCACCAACCCGTTCGCCCACGCGGTGGCGTCCGCCCTGGCCGTCGCCGGCGCCGATACCGTCGACTCGGTCGACGGCATCGAGCTGGAGCTGTACCGCGCCAACGCGATCGAGTCCGACGACACCTCCAGCGCGCGGCTCCGGCTCGCCGGCGGGACGGTCGTCGCGATCACCGTCTCGCTCTGCTCGGACCGGCGCACCGAGCCCTACCTGCACCTGCACGGCGAGTCCCGCTCGGCCCGGCTGTTCTACACCCTCGACGAGATCGAGGCCGGCGGGGTCAGGACCGGCTTCGCCCGGACGGACCTGCTCGGCAACCTCCTCGCGCACATCCGCGACGGCGCGGACCTGCTGGTGCCGCTCGCCCGCACGGGCGGCTTCACCCGGCTGCTCGACGCGATCCGGCGCGCCCCCGGACCGCGTCCGATCGAGGGGCGGTTCGTGCGGGCGGAGCCGTCCCGGCTGGTGCTGCCCGGCATCGAGGGCCTGGTCGTCCGCGCGGCGGACGACCTCGCGACCCTCTCCGAACTGGGCTTCCCCGGCAGCCTCGGCTCGGCCGGGAGGCCGTGGCCGGAGACGGTGCTGCGGGTGGCCGGGCGGGAGGTCGCCTCCTACATCCAGCGCGGTGACCTGCAGGCCACCGATGCCCCGCGGCCCCACCTGCACCCCGTCCGGACGCTCGGCGGGACGGCCGTCACCGAGACCCAGCCGGACGACCACGTCCACCACTTCGGGGTGAGCGTCGCGATCTCCGACGTGGACGGCGCCAACTTCTGGGGCGGCTCCACCTACGTCCGCGGCGAGGGCCCGAAGATCCTCCCGAACCACGGGCGGCAGCGGCGGCGCACGCTCCGCCCGGTCGGCGGCGGCTACGCGGAGTCCCTCGACTGGGTCGGCCCGGACGGCACCGTCCTGGCCGGCGAGGAGCGCACCCTGACCGCGCGTCCCGTCGCGGGCGCGTGGGTGCTGGACTTCGCGTTCACGCTGACCGGCCGCACGGGGAGGCCGCTCGTCCTGCGGAGCTCCGCCTGCAAGGGCCGGACGGGCGCGGGGTACGGCGGGTTCTTCTGGCGCGCGCCCAAGGACTCCGCCGGCCTGGCCGTCTTCACCGCCGAGGCGTCGGGGGAGGAGGCCGTGCACGGCAGCGTCACGCCGTGGCTGGCGCTGACCTCGGACGCGTGGAGCCTGCTGTTCGTCCAGACGACCGGGCTCGACCCGTGGTTCGTCAGGGTCGCCGAATACCCGGGCGTGGGCCCCGCGCTGGCCTGGGACGAGCCGCTGACCGTCCCGGACCGGCTGGACCGGGCGATCACCGTGGTGGTCGCCGACGGGCGCCTCACTCCCGACGCGGCCCGCGACCTCGCCGCCGGGGAGACGACCCCGTGAGGATCTTCGTCGCGGGCGACTCGACCGCCGCCGACTACCCGTCCGGCCAGGCGCCGCAGGCGGGCTGGGGGCAGGCCCTGGCCGCGTTCCTGGACGTCCCGGTCGTCAACGCCGCCTATCCGGGCGCGAGCGCCCGCAGTTCGATCGAGCAGCTCGGCATGTACGACCGGATCATGGCCGAGATAGGCCCGGACGACGTGCTGCTGATCTGCTTCGGCCACAACGACGGCAGGCACGACCAGGCGAGGTTCGGCGCCCCCTACGGCGCCTACACGTCCTGCCTCCGGCGCTACGTCGAGGGCGCCCGGTCGCGCGGCGCCCGTCCGGTGCTGGTGACCTCGGTCGAGCGCCGCACGCCCGACGGTTCCCCGACCCACGGCGAGTATCCGCCGGCGATGAGGGCGCTGGCCGCCGGGGAGGGCGTCCCGCTGGTCGACCTCCAGGCCGCCAGCGCCCGCCACTGGCGCGACCTCGGCCCCGAGGCCACCCGGGAGCTCTTCCTGTGGCTCGGCCCGCACCCCAACTACCCGCGCGGCAGCGCCGACGACACCCACTTCACCGCGGCGGGCGCGATCGAGGCCGCCCGGCTGCTGCTGGCCGAGGCCGGGCCGCTGCTGCCGCCGGCCGCCCGAGCCCCCGCCGACCTGACCTGGAGATCCCCGATGCCGGTCTGGAGCGTCGACGCGCGCACCGGCGGCCCCCGCAGGGCGTACGCGGCGGCCACCCCGCAGGAGGTCGGCGCGGTCTGCCGCCGCGCCGCCGACCTGCTGCCCGTCCTCGACGAGGCCGGGCCCCGCGAGCGCGCCGGGCTGCTGGACGCGATGGCCGCCGCCCTCGACGCGCGGGTGGACGCACTCGTCGCGGCGGCCGACACCGAGACGGCCCTGGACGCGGAGCGGCTGACCACCGAGGCCGCCCGCACGAGCGCGCGGCTCCGCCGGTTCGCCGGAGTGCTGCGCGAAGGCTTCTTCCTCGACGTCCACCTCGACTCCGCGCCGCCGGGACCCGACGTGCGCCGCATGAACGTCCCGCTCGGCGCCGCCGGGGTGTTCTCGGCGCCGGACCTCCCGTTCGCGTCCGGTGTCGCGGGCGGCGGCACCGCCGCCGCCCTGGCGGCCGGCTGCACGGTGGTCGTCAAGGCACACGAACTCCACCCGGAGACCGCCGCCCTCACCCTCGGCGCGCTCCGCGCGGGCGCCGCCGCCGCGGGCTTCCCCGAGGATGTGGTCCAGCTGGTCCACGGACGCGAGGCGGGCACCGCCCTGGTCAAGGACGCCCGCGTGAAGGCGATCGCCTTCACCGGCTCCGCGCGCGAGGGCCGTGACCTGCACGACCTGGCCGCGGCGCGGCCCGAGCCGATCCCGTTCTACGGGGAGACCGGCGGCCTCGACCCGCTCGTCGTCACGCCCGGCGCGGCGAAGGCCCGGCCGGCGGAGATCGCCGAAGGCGCGGCGGCGTCCGGCCTCGTCCTCGCCCCCGCGGGCTCCGGCCTCCCCGAGGCGATGGCCGAGTTCGTCACCGCCGCCGCCCCGCAGACGCTCCTCGGCGACGCCTTCCGCGCCGCCTACGCCGAAGGCGTCGCCGACCGCGCGGCCATCCCGGGCCTGCGCACGGTCGCGACCGGACGGCCGGGCGGCGACCGCCAGGTCACCGCCTGTCTGATGGCGGGACCGGTCTCACTCCTCGGCCAGTCCGAACTCCTCCTGGAGGAATGCTCCGGCCCACTGACCGTCGTCCTGGAGTACAGCGGCGAGGACGACCTGGCCGAGGCCCTCACCGCCGTCCCCGGCACCCGCACGGTCACGCTGCACAGCGAGCCTCACGAGACCGGCCTCGCCGCACGCCTGGTCGCCCTGGCCCGCGACCGTGCCGGCCGGCTGCTGTTCGACCCGGGTCCGACCGGTACCGCCGAGACGGGCACGGCCGCCGTCGCGCGCTTCCTGCGCCCGGTCACCTACCGGGACTGCCCGCCGCGCCTCCTCCCGCCGGCCCTGCGCGACGAGAACCCCTGGCGCCTTCCCCGCCGCGTGGACGGCGCCCTCGTCCTCCCCTGAGCGGGGCGGACGAGGGCCCGGCCGTCACGGCAGCCGGGACGCGACGGCCTCGATGATCCGCGGGCGGAGCTCCGCGGCGGGGATGACCGCGTCGACGGAGCCGACCTCGACCGCGCGCCGGATGTCGTGCACGCCGTCGAACTCGGTGGCCACCTCGCCGACCTTCTCGGCGCGGACCGACGAGCGGAGCTCGTCCAGCTCGGCGAGCAGGGCGGCGCGGTCGGGACCGGTCGCCGCCGCGACCCGCGACTCCAGGTCGCGGACGCGCGGGTCGGCGGCGGTGCGGGCGTCCACGTCGCGGGCGAACACCACCGCGGCGGCGGGGGCGCCGCCGAGCACCGACGCGAACGAGCCCTCCAGCGCGAGGACGGTCATGTTCGGGTTCAGCGCCTTGGAGAACACCACGAACGCGCCGCCGTGGTAGCGCGAGATCACGCAGAACACGATGGGGCCGCGGAAGTTCACGATCGCGCGGCCGATCTCGGCGCCGTACTCCAGCTGCAGCTTGCGCAGCGACTCCGGCGAGCCGTCGAAGCCGGACAGGTTCGCCAGTACCACCAGCGGGCGGTTGCCGCTGGCCGCGTTGATCGCCCGCGCGGCCTTCCGGGACGACTGCGGGAACAGCGTCCCGGCGGTGTAGGAGTCGGGGCCGTCGGTGGGCGGGAAGCCGCGCCGCGGCACCGAGCGGGACTCGATCCCGAGCAGGCACACCGGCATGCCGCCGAGGTGGACGTCCTGCACGACCGCGGTCTCCGCGTCCGCCATGCCCGCCCAGCGCTCCAGGACCGGGTGGTCCTGGTCGGACAGGGCGCGCATCACGGTGCGGATGTCGAACGGCTTCTTACGGTCCGGGTTGGCCGCGGCGGAGAAGATCTCGCCGACGGTGGTGAACTCGCTGCCCTCGACGGTGTGCGGGAAGTCGGACACGTCGCGGTCGGCGGGGTCGGACGTGGCGGCGCGGCGCGGCGCCTGTTCGCCGGCCGCGACGTAGGTGTGGTCGTAGTGCGCCATCAGGACGTCGCGGGCCGCCATGAGGTTCGGCGCCCAGTACTGCGCCTGCCCGTTCGGGCCCATGACCCGGTCGTAGCCGCCGATGCCGAAGTTGTCTTCGGCGGACACGCCGCCGGAGAAGTCCAGCGACTGCTTGCCGGTGAGCACCATCGCCGACTCCGGCGTCATGACGAGGACGCCCTTGGTGTGCATGAGCATCGTCGCCTCGGCGTTCCAGTACGGCTGCGCGCCGACGTTGATGCCCGCCACCACGACGTTGATCTCGCCGCCGTCCTGGGTGAACTCGACGATCCGCTTGAGCGCCGCCGCCACCCAGTCCATGTTCTCGGTGCCGGACTCCATGGAGATCCGGGCACCGGCGGACAGGGCGTACCACTCCAGCGGCACCCGCATCCGCTCGGCCAGGTCCAGCGCGGCGACGACGCGGCGGCACTCCGGCTCCGACAGCGCGCCGAGCGCCTTGGTCGGGTCGCCGAGCAGCACGACCCGGGTGACGCCCTGCGGGTGCCGCTCGGTCGGCGTGCTGACGACGCCCGCGACGATCGCCGCGGTGTTGCGCCCCTTCGGCCGGTCGACCGGGACGAGCGCGTGGTCCTCGTCCAGGTCGTGCTCGGTGAAGTCGCCGAGCAGCCCGGTCAGCTCGTACGGGTACACGGTGTTGCGGCTGCGGGCGCGCAGCACCTTCTGCCGGTAGCCGTCGACCGGCTCGACGGGCGCGTCGGACGGCTCGCCGACGGTCAGCGCGGTGCCGCCGGCGGCGTCGAAGGAGATCCGCACGGCGACCTTGGCCAGTTCGCCGGTCTCCCGGTCGCGGCGCCGCGCGATGAACTCGATCTCCTCCAGCCCGGCGCCCGCGGCCGTCGGCAGCATGCGCCGGGCGAGCATCTCCAGTTCGGCGCGGGTGAGGTCGCTCGGCGGCCAGACGTAGATCACGATCCGGTTGGTCGGCAGCCGCTTCTTCGACGGTCGCCGCTCCTGCGCCCGGCGGATCGAGTCCAGGCAGGTGGCGACGGTGAACTCGGCCGTCGGCAGGGTGCGCAGGTTGCCGTCGTTGTCGCGCAGCCCGGTCAGGTCGCGCACCTGCGCGAACGCCACGAGGCGGTCGTCGGACGGGTTCTCCCGTGCGACGCACTGGAAGAGGTACACCTCCTCGTCCGAGGACGGCAGCCGGGTCAGGTCGAACCTGCGCAGCCGCTCCAGCCGCATCCGCTCCGCGATGTAGGGGTGCAGGCCCCGGATCAGCCGCTCCTCGGCCATCCCGGCGGCCGACGGGCGGAACGTGAAGTGGTGGTGCATCACCGCGCCGCGGCTGCCCGCGACGGTGGCGGTGAGCCTGCGGACCCGGTCCGGCAGCGGGTGGGCGGCGATGACCTCGTGCAGCGCGGCGGCCATCGCGTCGAAGTCCTCCGGCTGGTTCTCCCAGGAGAGGTAGATGTCGGCGTCGAGAGCGTCCTCGCCGTCGGCGAGCCCGGCGAGGCCGCGCAGGGCGTCGCCGAACGCCTCGAAGCCCACCGCGGCGGAGGCCAGGCGGGAGCCCGCGCGCTCGGCGACGACGAACGTGCAGCCCCCGGCCTCGCCGGTGCGGACGCCGGTCAGCCCCTTGTTGCCGTAGTACCGCCGGGTCAGCACCTCCAGCATGACCGTGTTGTCCGGGTCGCCGCGGTCGAGGCGCTGGCCGAGCAGCCGCACGAGCGGCTCGGTGCTGCGCACCATCTCGGCGATGCGCTCGGCGCGGTCCGGCACGTCCGGCTGGAGGTCCAGCAGCCGCAGGTGCCGGCGGACGTCGGCGTAGACGCGGGCGCGGTTGCGGCGCAGCAGCGGCTGGGCGTACCAGGCGAACACCACGCCGCAGGCGAGGTCGTAGACCACCGGGAAGCGGACCTGCGCCGCCGCGATCAGCCGCTCCAGCGCGAGGCCGGCGGGTTCGCGCAGCGCCTCGGCCGGCGGCGGCTCCCGCAGCCACGCGCCGAGCAGCGCCGTGATCGCCGCGGCGTCCGCGGACGCGCGCTGCTGGGCGAGGAAGATCCGGAAGACGGCGGCCTCCAGCGCGGGGGAGCGCTCCAGCTCGGTGACGCCGTAGTGCCCGAGCGCCTTGGCGAGCGCGGCCCGGTAGGACTCGGGCAGCCCGGCCCGCTCGACGTCCAGGCTCTGCAGGTAGGTGTGGAAGTACTCGCGGGCGCTGTGCACGTGGCCGCCGTCGCCCGCGTCCGCGCCGCCCGCCGGCCGGTCCCGGCTCAGCTCGGCGAGGTCGGCGAACACGTCGATGAGCGCGAGCTCGGCCGCCAGCGGCCGGTGGCCCCGCGCGGCGGCGGCGCGGCGCGCGGCGAGGTAGTCGTCCAGGACGCGGCGCTCGTCGTGCGGGTCGGTGTCGAAGCCGAGCAGCAGGCTGCGCAGGTCCTCCCGGCCGCGCGCGGCGCGCTCGGCCGCCGGGACGGTGCCGGGCGCGGCGGGCAGGTCCAGCTCGACGGCCCCGGCGGACGCGGTCTCCTCCTCGGCGCCGTCGGCGAGCGGCTCCAGCCGCAGCAGCGGCGCGCCGGTCTCCACCTGGCTGCCCACGGACACGACGCACTCCTTGAGCCGCGCCCGGAACGGCGCCCGCAGCACCGTCTCCATCTTCATGCTCTCCAGCACCAGCACCGGCGCGCCCGCCTCGACCTCGGCGCCGGGCTCCAGCGGCGTGGCGACGACCAGCGCGGGCGCGGGGGAGCGGACGACGCCGCCCTCGTCCCGGCTGACCCGGTGCGTCACCCCGTCCACCTCGACCAGGTGGACCGGCCCGTGCGTGCCGGTGAGCAGCCGGTACCGGGTGCCGTTGACGACGATCTGCCCGCTGTGCCGGTCGTGCCGGTCGAGTTCGACGTCGGCGGTGCGGACGTCCGCGCCCGCCTCGATGCCGACGCGGAACCGCCGCGCGCCGACCCGCGCGACCCGCACCCGGTACCCGGCGCCGCGCAGCTTGAGGTCGAGCGGCCGGCCGCTCTCGTGCCGCACCTGCGGGCGCCCGCCCGACGCGGTCGCCAGCAGCCGCCGCCGCGCGGCGCGCTCGCCGTCCTCGTACGCCTCGATCGCGGCGGCGGCGAGCGCGACGGCGGAGTGCCGGTGCGAGACGAGCCCGCCCTCGGCGCGGACGCGGTCGATCCAGCCGGTGTCGGCGCTCGCGCCGACCACCTCGGGCCGGTCCAGCAGGTCGAGCACGAAGCTCTTGTTCGTCGCGCCGCCCTCGATGATCACGGTGGTCTGCGCCATCGCGCGGCGCAGCCGGCCGAGCGCCTCGTCCCGGTCCCGGCCGTAGGCGATGATCTTGGCGATCATCGAGTCGAAGTCGGCGGGGATGGTGTCGCCCTCGCGGACGCCGGTGTCCACCCGGACGCCCGGCCCGGCGGGCAGGTCCAGCCGGGCGATGCGGCCCGGGGCGGGCGCGAAGTCGCGGTCGGGGTCCTCGGCGTTCAGCCGGGCCTCGATGGCGTGCCCGCGCTCCACCGGCGGCGCGCCCTCCAGCCGGCCGCCGGCCGCCACGTGCAGCTGCGCCCGGACCAGGTCGAACCCGGTGGTGGACTCGGTGATCGGGTGCTCGACCTGCAGCCGGGTGTTGACCTCCAGGAACGCGAACAGCCGGTCGCCGGGGTGGTAGAGGAACTCGACGGTGGCCGCGCCCCGGTAGCCGACCGCGACGGCGAGCCGCTCGGCCGAGGTCTTCAGCTCGGCGGCCTGCTCGGCGCTCAGCACCGGCGACGCCGACTCCTCGATGACCTTCTGGTTGCGCCGCTGCACCGAGCAGTCGCGGACGCCGAGCGCCCACGCCGTGCCCCGGCCGTCCGCGATCACCTGGACCTCGACGTGCCGGGCGCCGGTGACCAGGCGCTCCAGGAACACGACACCGCTGCCGAACGCCCGCGCGGCCTCCTGGCTGGTGCGCTCGTAGGCGTCGGCCAGCTCGGCCTCGTCGGTGACCACGCGGATGCCGCGCCCGCCGCCGCCCGCGGTCGCCTTCAGCATCAGCGGGTAGCCGATCCGGGCCGCCGAGGCCAGCGCCTCGTCCAGCGTCGCGACCGCGCCGCGGCTCCACGGCGCCACCGGCACGCCGACCTCCTCGGCGATCAGCTTCGCGCCGATCTTGTCGCCGAGCTTGCGCATGGCGTCCGCGCTCGGCCCGACGAAGGTGACGCCGACCTTCTCGCACAGCTCGGCGAACGCCGGGTCCTCGGCGACGAAGCCCCAGCCGACCCAGGCCGCGTCCGCCCCGGTCTCGACCAGCGCGCGCTCCAGCACCGCCAGGTCGAGGTAGGGGCGCGCCGACGCGGGACCGAGGTCGTAGGCCAGGTCGGCCTCGCGGACGAACGTGGCGGTGCGGTCGACGTCGGTGTGCAGCGCGACCGTCTCGATGCTTGCGCCGGTCTCCGCCGAAAGGGCCCGGACGGCGTGGATGAGCCGCATGGCGGCCTCACCGCGGTTGACGATGGCGACACGACTGAACACCCGACCGAGCCCTCCTGTTGACCATGCCGCGAGACGGCGGCCCCGACGGTGCCACCTTTCCGCCTACCGGGCCGTAGCGCCATGTCGCAGACATCGCACGCTGAGCGCCGAGAGTTGTGGGAATCGTGCAAAGCCGCGGTCACTCCGGGACGCGGACGGCGATGACGGCGATGTCGTCGGTCCCGGTGGTGGGCAGGCCGGTGAGGAGGCCGTCGCAGAAGGCCGGCAGGGGCGCGGCGGCGAGTTCGGCCCCCTTGCGGCAGAGCCGGTCCAGCCCCACGTCCAGGTTCTCGCCCGGGTGCTCGACCAGGCCGTCGGTGTAGAGCAGGAGGGTCGAGCCGGGCGGCAGGGCCTCCACGGCGCTGGTGTAGGTCTGGTCGACGAGCAGGCCGAGAAGGGGGTTGACGGCCTGCTCCAGCAGGCGTGCGCGGCCGTCGGGCGTGACCAGGAGCGGCGGCGGGTGGCCCGCCACCGCGAAGTTGAGCAGCCGCCCGCCCTCCCCGGCCTCATCGACGCGGGCCAGGACGCAGGTCGCCGTGCTGTCGGGCGACAGCGTGCTCATCGCGATGTTCAGCCTGCGCAGGATGTCGCCGGGAGGCTCCTCGCGGTCGACCGCCAGCCCCCGCAGCATGTTCCGGAGCTGGCCCATCTGGACGGCGGCGCCGAGGTCGTGCCCGGCCACGTCCCCGATGGCCAGTACGAGGGCGCCGTCGCGGAGGACGAACGAGTCGTACCAGTCGCCGCCCACCTCCGCGGCGGCCGGGCTGGCCTGGTACCGGGCGACGATGTCGAGGCCGGGGACGCGGGGCGGTTCCACCAGGAGGCTGTGCTGGAGGGCGAGGGCGACCCGCTGGGTGCGCTGGTACCGCATGGCGGTGCTCAGCGCGTCGTGCGTGTGGTCGAACATCTGCCCCATCAGGGCGACGTCGTCATCGCTCATCGGGGGACGGTCGCCGCAGGCCGACGCGGTCACCACCGCGGCGACGTCGCCGTCCACGATCACCGGCATCAGCACCATGCTGTGGGCCTTCGCCTCGGCCATCCACATCACGCTGCCGGCGGGCAGCAGATCCGCCGGCGGCTTGCCGGGCGGGAACGAGCGGCGCTGCGAGCGGCGTCCCCGCGCGGCCCGGATGAACCCGCTGTCGGCGGAGAACCACTCCTCACCGGGCGGGATCCTCCTCGCCAGCCCCGGCCGCGCGGCGGTGGCGATGCGCCGGACGAGGACCGGGGCGGTCGCGGGGCGCTCGGCGTACTCGGGCAGCAGGTGCACGGCGCAGCCGTCGGCGAGCGCCGGGACGAGGACGTCCGCCAGCGCGCCGAGCATGTCCTGCAGCTCGGGGTGCTCGGCGGTCGCGAGGGCGGCGCGGCGGAGCAGTTCCCGCTGCTGCTGCCGCTGCCAGCGCTCCTCGACGTCGGCGCAGGTGCCCACCCATTCCACGACCTCGTCGCCCTCGTACACCGGCGCGGCGTTCACCTCGAAACGCCGGTACTCGCCCTCCCTGGTCCGCAGCCGGTACAGGTGCCGCCAGGGGCGGGACCGCCGCAGCGCCTCCTGCCACGACCGGACGGTCGGCTCGCGGTCGTCCGGGTGCACGGCCCGGATCCAGCCCCTGCCGCGAAACTCCTCCCAGGTCTGCCCGGTCACCCTCTCCCAGCCGGGGCTCGGCTCGAGGGGCCCGCCCCGGGGGCCGGTCACCCACACGATCTCGGCGGTGATCTGCACGAGGCTCTGGAACCTGCGCAGGGCCCGGCGCCGCGTCTCGGCCATGTCGTCGGCGCGCCGGGCCGCGGTGACCTGCTCGGTGACGTCGGCGGCGACCACCAGCACCCCGGGCTCGCCCTGGTCGAACCGGGTGAGGCTGAAGGAGAAGAAGCGCTCCTCGCGGCCGGTGTCGACGTCGGGGTAGAACAGGCTGACCGGCGCCTCGCTGACGTTGACCGGCTCCCCGGTGGCGAGGACGCGGTCGAGCAGGTCGAAGTAGTCGCGTTCGACGAGCTCGCCGAACGCCTCCCGGATCGGCCGCCCGAGCGGACGCTCGCCGAAGCTCGCCCGGTAGGCGATGTTGGTGTACCCGATGCGGTGGTCGGGCCCGTTGGTCACGGCGACCCCCACCGGCGCCGGGTCGAAGACCTCCAGCGTCAGCCTGCCGGGCTCCTCCTCCCGGGCGTCGTCCATGGTCCCCCCGTCGGCCGGCCGTCCTCCGGTCGCCGTACCCCGGGAACCGGTCGAGTATGTGACCTGCCGTTCCGTCGCGGCATAGTGGCCTCGCCGGGGTCGCGAGACACGAAACGAGGCTCGGATGGGCAGGACCGCGGGACGGGGCGCTCCGCTGCCGGGGCGGCGCCCGGATGTGCTGGTGGTCGGCGCGGGCGCGGCCGGGTGCGCGCTGGCGGCGCGGCTCAGCGCCGACCCCGGCTGCCGGGTGCTGGTGGTGGAGGCCGGGCCGGTGCCCCGGGACGCCTCCGGTTTCCCCGCCGACCTGCTCGACGCGCGGCTCGTCCCGGGCGCGCGGCCGGGGCACCCCGCCGTCCGGACCTACCCGGCGCGGCTCGTGCCCGGCGTGCCCTACCTGGCGGTGCGGGGCCGGTTCCTCGGGGGCTCGACGGCGGTCAACGGCGGCTACTTCGTCCGGGCGCGGCGCGCGGACTTCGCGCGCTGGTCGGCCGCCGCGGGCGATCCCGCCTGGTCGTACGAGCGGGTGCTGCCGTTCCTGCGCCGCCTGGAGACCGACCTGGACCACGGGGCGGGACCCGAGCACGGCGGCGACGGCCCGGTCCCGGTCCGCCGCACCGGTCTCGGGCATCCGGCCGCCGCGGCGTTCCAGGCCGCCGCCCGCGAACTCGGTCATCCGGACGAACCGGACAAGAACGCCCAGGATCCGCCGGGGTTCGGCCCGGTCCCGTGCAACACGGTGGACGGGCGGCGGATCAACACCGGCATCGCGTACCTGCTCGGGGCCTCGGCCGGCAGGCCCAATCTCACCGTGGTGGGGGACTGCTCCGTGCGGTCCGTCGTCGTCGGCGGCGGACGGGCCTCGGGGGTGGTCGTCGACCACGACGGCCGGCGGACGGTCCTGGAGGCGGGCGAGATCGTCCTCTCCGCCGGCTCCCTCGCCACACCGCACCTGCTGCACCTGTCGGGGATCGGCCCGGCGGCCGACCTGGAGCGCGCCGGTATCACCGTCGTCCACGACCTGCCGGCCGTCGGCGCCCGGCTCAGCGACCACCCGCAGGTCGCCGTGGAGTGGACGCCCCGGCGGCCGATGGAGGCGCCGTCCGGTTCCTGGCTCGGCGGGGCCCTGCACGTGTCCTCGTCGGCGGGCGGCGACGCCGGCGATCTGGAGATCCTCCAGTCCCTGGTGCCGATCGCGGGCCTGGTCGCGGGCACGGCGCACGTTCCCGGGGCGCCGCTGCCGTTCCTCGTCTCGGTGCAGACCCCGCGGGCGGGCGGCACGCTGCGCACGGTGTCGCCCGACGCGGAGGTCCCGCCCCTGATCGACTACGGCTACCTGCGCACCGGCGGCGACCGGCGGCGGATGCGCGAGGCCGTCCGGGCGGCCGCGGCGATCACGGCCGCCGACGCCTTCGGCGAGGTGGGCGGCGGCCTGGCGGACCCGGTGCCGCTCGGCGACGACCGCCGCCTCGACGCCTGGATCCGCGCCCGCATCGGGACGTCCCAGCACACCTGCGGCACCGCGCCGATGGGGCCGTCCGGCGCGGTCGACGCGCGGGGCCGCGTGCACGGCCTGGCCGGGCTCCGCCTCGCCGACACCTCGATCCTGCCGGCCGCACCGCTGCGCGGCCCGGCGGCAACCGCGGTCCTCATCGGCGAACTCGCCGCGCACGCGCTCGCCGCCGGATCTTGACGGCGGGTGCGGAGAGGTTTACCGTCCGCACGGGGTCGTTCGGGGGCCTGGCGTCCGGAGGCCGCACGATGACACAACCGGTCCGGGTCCGCGCCACTCCGGCGCTCGGCCGGGCGAACGTGCTCGGCGGCGTCCGCGACCACCTCGCCGCGGGCGGCGGCGTCCTGCTGACCGGCCCCGTCGGGATCGGCAAGTCCACCCTGTTCGCCACGCTGGCGGCCGAGCACGCCGCGGCCGGCTACCGGATCTTCGCCTGCTGCCCCGCCGAGACCGAGCACCAGCTCCCGTTCCTCGGCCTCATCGACCTGATCTCGCAGGTCGCCGACGAGGTCATCGACCGCCTGCCGGGGCCCGAGCGGCACGCGCTGCGCTCGGCGCTGCTGCTGCAGGACGTCCCGACCGGGGAGCGCGACCTGCTGTGCCTGCGGCTCGGCGTGCTGCACGCCTTCCGGGCGCTGTGCGCCGACCGCCCCGGCCTGGTGCTGATCGACGACGCCCAGTGGCTGGACCGCCCGACCGGGGAGCTGCTCGCGTTCACGGCGCGGCGGGCGGCCCGGCTCGCGCCGCCGCTGCGGATGGTCGCCTCCATGCGGCCGGGGCCCGGCCCCGGCGGGCCGGGCGAGGACGGCGGCCGGCGGCGGGACGCGGCGGCCCTGTGCCCGGAGCCCGTGCTGACCGTCCGGGTGCCGCCCATGTCGGTGCCGGAGCTGGGCGTCCTGCTGGGCGACCGGTTCGGCCGGTCCTGGCCGCGGGCGCAGCTCGCCAGGATCCACGAGGTGAGCGGCGGCAACCCGTTCTTCGCGGTGGAGCTGGCGCGCAGCGTGCTGGAGAACCCGCAGACCGGCGAGCTGCTCATCCCGCCGAGCCTGTCGGTGCTGATCCGCACGCGGGTCGCGGCCCTGTCCCCGGCCACCCGCGAGGCGCTGCTGGTGGCGAGCGCGGCGAGCCGGCCGTCGGTCGAGCTGCTGCGCAGGACGGGGCGCGGCGGCCTCGCCGAGGCCGAGCGGCGGGGCATCGTCGAGGTCGACGCCGGCGGCGCGATCCGGTTCACCCATCCGCTGCTGTCGGCGGTCATCTACGCGGAGGCGGAGTCCACCGAGCGGAAGGCGGTGCACCGGGCGCTCTCCCAGGCGGTCCGCGACCCGGTGGAACGTGCCCTGCACCTGGCCCGGCTGACGTCGGGACGGGACCGACGGATCGCCGACACGCTGGACGGGGCCGCCGCGGTGGCGCGCCGCCGCGGCGGCATGTCCACCGCCGCGCATCTCGGTGAGCTGGCCGCCGACCACACCCCCGAGGCGGCGCGCGGCACCGCGGTCGGCCGGCGGCTCCGCGCCGCCGAGGACGCCGTGGCGGCGGGCGACTACCCGCTGGCGCGGCGGCTCGCCCGGCTCGTCCTGGAGATGACGGTGCGGCCGCGGGAGCGGGTCCGCGCCTGGATCGTGGTGCTGGACTCCTCCGGCCAGGCCCTGGCGGAGGTGGAGGAGGTCTTCCCCAAGGCGATGGAGGACGCGCGCGGCGAGCCGCTGCTGCTCGCGCCGCTGCACTACCGGCTGAGCTGGCGGGCGTGGATGGTGCGGGGCTCGGCGCAGGCCGCGCACGTGCACGCCCGCCGGTCCGCCGAGCTGGCCGCCCTCGCGGGGGACCGCAGGACGGAGCTGCTCGCCCTGTCCAAGCAGGCGAACATCGAGCTGTTCCTCGGCCACCCGGACGCCGAGCGGACGCTGCGCCGGGCGCTGGCCGACCCGCAGGAGCCGCAGGTGATGTGGCACCACAACGGCCCCGTCTACCTCAAGCACCGCCACCACCTGATGCACGACCGGGTGAACGAGGCCCGCGCCGAGTTACGGGCGCTGATCTACGGCGTCCGCCAGCGCGGCGTGGTCGAGAGCCTGTGCATGTGCCTGTACTGCATGACGCAGGTGGAGATCTACCAGGGCCGCTGCCGGCAGGCGCTCGCCCTGGCCCGGCAGAGCCTGGACCTGGCCGAGGACTCCGGGCTGAGCCAGGGCCCCTCCTGGTACGCCCTGGCGCTGGCGGAGGCGGCCGGCGGCGACCTCGGCCGCGCGCTGTCGGCCGCCGAGCAGGCCGTCCAGCACAGCGCCGACGACGGCGACCAGCTGTTCCTGCCGCGCGCGCTGCACGCCGAGGGGCTCGTCCGGTGGCAGCTCGGCGACGCGGCCGCGGCGGCGCGGGTGCTCGGCCAGGTCCGCGCGCTGGAGACCGGGCAGGGGCTCGGCGACCCGTCGCTGCGCCGCTGGCACGCCGACCTCGCCGACGCCCTCGTCGCGGCCGGCCGCACCGCGGAGGCCGCCGGCCTGGTGGCCGAGACCAGGGCGCGGGCCGCGCGGCTCGGGCGGCGCGGCGTGCTCGCCGTCCTGGAGCGCTCCGCCGCGCTCGTGCGCGCGGCGCAGGGCGATCTCGGCGCCGCCGAGCAGGGCCTGGTCCGCGCGGCGGACCTGCTCCAGGCCCTGCCCTACCGGCTGGAGGAGGGCCGGGCCTGGCTGGAGCTCGGCATGCTCCGCGCCCGGCTGGACGATCCGGCGCCCGGCCGCGCCGACCTGCTGCGCGCCCGCCGCGTCTTCGCCAAGGCCGAGGCGAAGCCCTGGCTGGCCCGCACCGAGGCCGAACTCCAGCGGCTCGACCGCGCGGGGCCGGTCCGCGCGGCCCCCGGCGGGGACGCGCTCGGGGTGCTGTCCGATGTCGAGCGCAGGGTCGCCGTCCTGGTCGCCGAGGGCGCCACCAACCGGGAGATCGCCGCCCGGCTCTTCCTCAGCACCAAGACGGTCGAGGCCGCCCTCACCCGGACGTTCCGCAAGCTCGGCGTCCGCTCCCGGGTGGACGTCGCGCGCCTCGCCGTCGCCGGCCGCTGACGGCCGCGAATCCCATAAATAGGGATATCCCTATGCGTTCCTCGGCAGGCTTTCTCGGCGGCCGCCACCTCCGCACACTCGCGCATATCCACCCCCGTCACCACGGGCTCCCCCTCTCAGTGGTGAAAGGACATCCATCCCCATGTCCCAACGGACCATCGCGATCGCCACGTCGGCGGCGGCACTCGTCGCGCTGACCGGCGTCGCCGTAGCCCAGCCGGCCGCGGCCACCCCGCAGGCCCCGCCCCGTCCCCGCCAACCCGCCGGGCACTCCGCGTTCACGCAGGCGCCCTTCACGCTCGATCCGTCGCCGTCCGTCCGCAAGCGGGCCGTCAGCAAGGCCAAGGAGGCCATCGCCGCGCATCCCGGGCGCGCGCACCGCGCCGGCGGGCAGGCGTTCACGGCCCGGTCGGTCGCCGTCGCCCGCGACGGGTCGGCCGACGTCCGGTTCGACCGCACCTACCGCGGGCTCCCCGTCTACGGCGGGGACCTCGTCGTCCACCTCAAGCCGAACGGCTCCTACCGGGCGCTGGAGACCGCGTCCGACACCTCGGGCGCGATCGGGACGACGCCGTCGGTGCGCGCCCCGGCCGCCGCCCGCCTCGCCCGCAAGCAGCTCAAGGGCACGGTGTCGTCGGTCTCGAAGCCCAAGCTGGCGATCACGATGCAGGGCCGGTCGGCCACGCTCGTCTGGCAGACCGTCGTGACCGGCGTCCGCGCCGACCAGACGCCCAGCAGGCTGCACGTGATGGTGGACGCGCGGAAGGGCCGCGTCGTCCAGAGCAACGACGAGGTCCACACGTTCGTGCCGTCCGGCGTCCGGTCGGCACCCGCCACCGCGACCCGGACCGCCCTCACCCAGGGCAGCGGCCACGGCATCTACGTCGGCACCGTCAACCTGGACCTGACGCAGTCGGGCAGCACCTGGACGATGCGGGACCCCTCGCACGGCAACGGGTACACCACCAACCTGAACCACGCCACGTCCGGCACCGGCACCATCTTCAGCAACTCCACCGGTGAGTTCGGGAACGGCAGCAACTCCGACCCGGCCTCGGCCGGGGTGGACGCCCACTACGGCGCCGCCATGACGTACGACTATTTCAAGAACGTCCACGACCGGAACGGCATCTTCGGCGACGGCCAGGGCGTGCCGTCCCGCACGCACTACGGCAACGCCTACGTCAACGCCTTCTGGGACGGTTCCCAGATGACCTACGGCGACGGCGAGAACAACGCCAGGCCGCTGGTCGAGATCGACGTCGCCGGGCACGAGATGAGCCACGGCGTGAGCGGCGCGCTCGTCGGCTGGGGCGAGAACGGCGAGACCGGCGGGATGAACGAGGGCACGAGCGACATCTTCGGGACGATGGTGGAGTTCTACGCCGGCAACGCGGTCGACACGCCCGACTACACCATGGGCGAGCTGATCGACATCTTCGGCAACGGCGACCCGCTCCGCTACATGTACAACCCGTCGCTGGACGGCCAGTCGCCGAACTGCTGGGACAGCGGCAACGGCGGGCTCGACCCGCACTACTCCATGGGCCCGCTGAACCACTGGTTCTTCCTGACCGCCGTCGGCAGCGGCGACCACGGGTACGGCAACAGCCCGACCTGCAACAACTCCACGGTCACCGGGATCGGCAACGACAAGGCCGCCAAGATCTGGTTCAAGGCCCTCGCGTCCTACGCCAACAGCAACGAGGACTACGCCGACGCGCGCGTCGACTCGCTGAAGGCGGCCGCCGACCTGTACGGCACCCACTGCACCGAGTACAACACCGTGATGGCGGCCTGGGCGGCCGTCGACGTCACCGGCTCGGACCCGGTGCCGGGCACCTGCCCCGGCCAGGGCGGCGCCCCGAGCGTCACCAGCCCCGGGAACCAGAGCACCACGGTCGGAACGGCCGTCAGCCTCCCCGTCCAGGCCAGCGATCCGAACGGGGGGACGCTGTCCTACAGCGCGACCGGGCTCCCGGCCGGGTTGTCGATCAACGCGTCCAGCGGCGTGATCTCCGGTACCCCGACCACGGCCGGCACGAGCACGGTCACGGTCACCGCCACGAACACCTCCGGCCTCTCCGGCACGGCCACCTTCACCTGGACGGTCAACCCGCCGGGCGGCGGGTGCTCCTCGCCGGGCAACAAGGTCTCCAACGGCGGATTCGAGAGCGGCACGTCGCCGTGGACGACGACGTCCGGTGTGGTGTCGTCCACCAGCGACGGTGAAAGCGCCCACTCCGGGACGCACTACGCCTGGTTCGACGGCTACGGCAGGTCGCACACGGACTCCGCGTCGCAGTCGGTGGCCATCCCCGCCGGATGCAACGCGACCCTCACCTTCTATGTGCACGTCGACACGGCGGAGACGACCGGCGTCACGGCCTACGACAACCTCACCGTGAAGGTCGGCGGCAGCACCGTCGCGACCTACTCCAACCTCGACGCCAACTCCGGATACGTCCAGAAGAGCTTCGACGCGTCCGCCTACGCGGGCAAGACCGTCACGCTCTCGTTCTCCGGCACGGAGGACGCGGCCCTGTACACGAGCTTCGTCGTCGACGACGTCGCTCTGAACGCGAGCTGACGGACACACCCCCCTGCCGCCGGTCCTCACCAGGGGCCGGCGGCAGCCGCGTTCGCGCAGGTGTGGCGCTGCTCCTGCCGGGCAGCCTGGACGGAATGGAGCCGCTGCTGACGTTCGGGCACGGGACCGCGGGCCGCGAGGAACTGGCTCCCCTCCTCGGCGGCGCCGGGGTGCGGTCCGTGGTCGACGTGCGCACCGCGCCAGGCAGCCGCCGCAACCCGGACGTGCAGCGCGACGCCCTGGGGGAGTGGCTTCCGGCCGGGGGCGTCGGCTACCGGTGGGACAAGCGGCTCGGCGGCTTCCGCCGGGCCGCGCCGGACTCGCCCGACACCTTCTGGCGCAACGACTCCTTCCGCGGATACGCGGGCCACACGCGCAGCCCCGAGTTCCTGGCCGCCATGGAGGACCTCCTGGGCGAGGCAGGGCGGACCCGCATCGCCGTGATGTGCAGCGAGTCGGTGTGGTGGCGCTGCCACCGCCGCATCATCGCCGACTTCGCCGTCCTGGCCCGCGGCCGCCCCGTCCTCCACCTCGCCCATGACGGCCGCCTCACCGAGCACCCGCCGACCCCCGGGGCGCGGCTGCGCGACGACGGGTTGCTCGTCTATGACGGAGAGTGACACCCGCCGCCCCGGCGGGTTCCCAGGCCCCCGTGACACGGGGGTCCAGGGGCGTGGCCAGTGTCCGACCCTGGTGTCCCCGCGGGACCGGGGAGGTGACAGTGGCCGGTATCGGCTCACGGCGGACGCGGCTTCCGGCAAAAAAAGTTCGGCGGAGCTGTCACAGGGCGCCCGGCCGCCCTGTCCTTGATGACGACGGGGCGGCAGCGGCGCGCCCCGGCGAACACGGGAGGGAACGGATATGAAGATCGTGGTCATCGGCGGTACCGGACTGATCGGCTCCAAGCTCGTGGCGAACCTGCGGGAGCAGGGGCACGAGGCGGTGGCGGCGTCGCCGAACACGGGGGTGAACACCCTGACCGGGGAGGGCCTCGCGGACGTCCTGGCCGGGGCGTCGGTGGTGATCGACGTGGCGAACTCGCCGTCGTTCGAGGACGCCGCCGTGCTGGAGTTCTTCGAGACCTCGACGAGCAACCTGCTCGCCGAGGAGGAGAAGGCGGGCGTCGGCCACCATGTCGGGCTGTCGATCGTCGGCACCGAGCGGCCCCCGGTCCGCGGCTACTTCCGGGCGAAGAACGTCCAGGAGAACCTGATCGTGAAGTCGCCGGTCCCGTACTCGATCGTGCACGCCACGCAGTTCTTCGAGTTCACCCGGGGCATCGCCGACGAGGCCACGGACGGGAACACCGTCCGGATCGCGCCGGTGCTGTACCAGCCGATCGCGGGCGACGACGTCGCCGCGCAGGTCGGCAGGGTCGCCGTGGGCGCGCCGCTGGACGGCCGGGTGGAGATCGCCGGGCCCGAGCAGTTCCGCATGGACGAGTTCATCCGCGACGCGCTGGCCTTCTGGAACGACCCCCGCGAGGTGGTCGCCGACCCGCACGCGCACTACTTCGGCGCGGAGGTCGAGGAGCGGAGCCTGGTCCCGCTCGGCGACGCCGTCCTCGGCTCGATCCGCTACAGCGAGTGGCCGGGCCGCGTCCCGGCCGCCAGGTAGCGCCATCCCGCCCGGCCGCACCGGCCGCCGGGCCCGACGAGACGGGGGGACCGCCGTGACCGCGGCAGCGATGACCGCCGAGTTCGACGACGTCGCCCGCTGGACGGCGGACGCGGTCGAGCTGCTCGGGGAGCGGCACGCGATCCCGGCCGCCTGCCGTGGCAGCGCGAGCCCGGCGGCGCTGGCCTGGCTGGGCGAGGCGTGCGAGCTGGCGCCGGGCGCCACGCTGCTGGACGTCGGCGCCGGGGCGGGCGGCCCGGCGGCCTGGGCGGCCGAGCGGTTCGGGGTCCGGCCGGTGCTGCTGGAGCGGATGCCGGCCGCGTGCCGGGCCGCCGCCCGGCTGTTCGGGCTCCCGGTGATCACCGCCGACGGCGCCCGGATCCCGTTGCGGACCGGGTCGGTGGACGCCGCCTGGTGCCTCGGGGTGCTGGACACCGTCCGGGACAAGCCCGCGCTGCTCGGCGAGATCCGGCGCGTCCTCGCGCCGGGCGCGCCGCTGGGGCTGCTGGTGGTCGTCGCGCGGACCCCGCTCGTCCTCGCGGCCCCGGACGGCAACCACTTCCCCACCCAGCGCGAACTCGCCGCGCTGCTGGACGGCGCGGGGTTCGACCTCGTCGAGCAGATCGACCGGCCCGGCGGCGCGCCGCTGGCCTGGTCCCGCCGCGCCGCGCAGGTCGCCGCGGTCGTGGCCGCCCGGCACCGCGGCGACCGCGCGTACGCGCTGGCGGCCCACCAGGGCGAGCGCTTCTCCCGGCTGCTCGCCTCCGGGCAGCTGTCGATGCAACTGGTCCACGCCGCCGGCCGGGTTCCGGCCCGGCCCGCAAGGAGACGAGACGCACGTGAACGGTGACAGGGAATTCGAGATCGAGCTGGAGATCGAGGTCGAGGAGGAACTGGTCCTCGCGGAGTCGAGCCGCCCGGAGGAGACCGCCGCCGCACCACCCTCGGAGTGGCTGTTCGACCCCACCGACGTCGAGCGCGACGTGATCGGCCTCCGCAACATCCTCGGCGCGGCCGAGGCACTGGAAGGCGACGCATGAACCACCCGACCGGTGATGCCGCCGTCCGGCGCCCGGCGCCGATCCCGACGCTCGGCGACCTCCGCGAGCACCTGCAGTGGGCGATCGAGCTGGAGCACGCGACCCTGCCGCCGTACCTGTGCGCGCTCTACTCGCTCGACCCGGAGCGGAACCCGGACGCCGTCCAGGCGCTGCGGAGCGTCCTCGCGGAGGAGATGCTCCACCTGGCGCTGGTCGCGAACCTGCTCAACGCGGTCGGCGGCCGGCCGCGGCTGGACGTTCCGGAGATGCTCCCGCCGCATCCCCGGACGATGCCGCACGGCGACCGCTCCCTGGTCCTGTCCCTGGCCCCCTTCGGAGCCGAGGCCGTCGAGATGTTCCTCCGCGTCGAGAGGCCGGCCCGGCCGGGCGCACCCGGGGAGGGCGACGGCTACGAGACGATCGGCCAGTTCTACGACGCCGTCGAGGACGGGCTGCGGGACCTGTGCGACCGGCTCGGGGAGCGGCGGGTGTTCTGCGGCGACCCGGCCCGCCAGGTGACGTCCGCCGGCTTCAGCAGCACCGGCGGCCGGCTGATCGCGGTGCGCGGCCTGGACTCGGCGCTCGCCGCGCTGACGGAGATCGTCGAGCAGGGCGAGGGCACCTCCCGCGGCGAGGTCTGGGACGGCGAGCGCGACGTCTTCCACCCCGGACGGGACGAGGTCGCGCACTACTACCGGTTCCAGGAGCTCAAGGCCGGCCGGCGTTACCGGCGCGGTGACACCCCCGAATCCGGGCCGACCGGCGAGCCGGTGCGCGTCGACCTGCGCGGCGTCCGGCCGATGCGGCGCGATCCGCGGGTGGGCGACCACCCGCCCGGCAGCGCGATCCGGGCGGCCCAGGACGCCTTCAACGGCACCTACTGCACCGTCCTGCAGATGCTGGAGCGGGCCTTCGACGGCGATCCGGCGGCGCTCGACGCCGCCGTCGGCGCGATGTTCGCGCTCCGGCGGCAGGCCGAGGCCCTGATGGGCATGCCCGAGGAGGGCGGCACGACCGCGGGGCCCACCTTCGCCTACGTCCCGCCGGAGTCGCGCGGCCGGGCCGCCGAGCCCGCGCGCAGCGCGCGGTGACCCGAATGTGCGCGGGGGCGGACCGGTGTCCCTGACGAGTGCGGGCACCGGCCCCGGCCCGCCCCGGCCGGGCGGCGGGATCCGGATCCGGGTGCGGATGCGGGCGCGGCCGATCGACGAGCCGCACCGCGCCGCGAGCCCGCTGGAGCTGCTGTTCGACCTGACGTTCGTGGTCGCGGTCGCGGCCGTCACGGCGCGGTTCGCGCACGACATCGCCGGCGGCCACGCCGCCGCCGGGCTCCTGCCGTTCCTCCAGGTCTTCTTCGCCGTCTGGTGGGCCTGGATGAACTTCACCTGGTTCGCCTCGTCCTACGACACCGACGACGTCGCCTACCGGCTGCTGACCATGGTGCAGATGGCGGGCGTGCTGGTCCTCGCCGCCGGGGTGCCGGCCGCGTTCGACCACGGCGACTACGGCGCCGTCACCTTCGGCTACCTGATCATGCGGATCGGGCTCGTCGCGCAGTGGGTGCGGGCCGGGACCGAGGACCCGGCGGGCCGCCGGACCGCGTTCCGCTACGCGGCCGGCATCGGCCTCCTGCAGGTCGGCTGGCTGCTGCGCCTGCTGCTGGACGAGGCGGGCGTGCTGCCGCCGTCCGCCCGGGTGCCCGCCTTCGCCGCGCTGGCCCTGCTGGAACTCGCGGTGCCGCGCCGGGCCGAGCGGGCGGCGCCCACCGCCTGGCACCCGCACCACATCGCCGAGCGCTACGGCCTCTTCACGATCATCCTGCTCGGGGAGAGCGTCCTCGCCGCGACCAGGGGCGTCGCGGGCGCGCTGGAGAAAGACGAGATCAGCAGCCCGTTCGTGGTGATCGCCGTGTCCGGGCTGGTCGTGCTGTTCGCGCTCTGGTGGCTGTACTTCCTGGCGCCGGCCGGCGAGGGGCTCAGCGACCGCCGGCACCGCTCCTACTGGTGGGGGTACGGCCACTACTGCCTCTTCTCGGCCCTCGCCGCCCTCGGCGCCGGCCTGGAGGTCGCGGTCGAGCAGTCGGCGCACGAGGTGTACGCGTCCGCCCTGGCGGTCTGCTACGCGGTCGCGGTGCCGCTCGCCGCGTTCCTCGGCACGCTGTGGCTCATCCACGCGTCGATCGTGGCGGACCCCCTCGCCCATCCGGCCGCGGTCGCGGCCTGCGTCGTCGCCGTCCTGCTGCTGCCGCTGGCGGCGCCGCGCCTCGGGGCGGCCGCGGTGATCGCCGCGTTCGCCGCGATCTGCGTGCTGCTGACCGGCGCCACCATCGCGTCGAGGCGTGCCGTGCCCGGCGGCGGGTGAGGCGGGCCGGGGCCGGTGCTTGGGATGCGGCGGCGGTTCCGATGGAATGGGGAGGCACACCCGACCCGTCCCCGGCAGGAGCCCCGCATGAGCCCCGACCCCGCCGCGCCGCCGGTCCCGTCCCCGCCCCCGTCCACGCCCCCGGCCGGACGACCGCGCGGACCGCTCGTGCGGCTGCTCGTGCTGGGCGCGCTGCTGCTGGGGCTCGGCGTGCTGGCGGTGCTGACCGGCGGCGCGCTGTGGGACGGCGTCAGCGACTGGGTCGAGTCGCTCGGCCGGTGGGGGCCGCTGGTGTTCGCGCTCTGCTACGTCCTGGCGGTGGCGGCGCTGGTGCCCGGTTCGGTGCTGAACGCCTCCGCCGGAGCGCTGTTCGGGATCGGCGTGGGCACCCTGGCGGTGCTCGCGGGCGCCACCGCGGGCGCGGCGCTCTCCTTCGGCCTCGCCAGGGTCCTCGGCCGCCCGGCCATGTCCCGCTACCTCGGGACGGGCCGGATCGCCCGCCTGGACGCGCTCCTGTCGCGGCGGGCGTTCGAGTCCGTCCTGGTCCTGCGGGTGGCGGGGGTGTTCCCGTTCGGCGCGGTCAACTACGGCGCCGGGGTGGCCGGGGTGCGGTTCGCGCCCTACCTCGCCGGGACCGCGCTCGGCATCGTGCCCGGCACCCTCGTCTACACCGGCCTCGGCGACGCGCTGCGCGAGCCCGGCTCCCCGCTGGTCTGGATCGCCCCGGTGGGCCTCATCCTGCTCAGCGCGTTCAGCTGGTGGCTGGCGCGGCTCGTCCGCTCCCGCACCGCCGGAGACCGCCCGGCCCCCGGGGACACCCCCGCCGCCTGACGGCGTCCGGCCGGCGGGTCAGTCTTCGCTCCAGCCGTGCTTGCGGGCCAGGGTCAGCAGGCTCTCGCGGAGCTTGAGGAGCTGGGCGCCGGTCAGGTCCGGGACGGTGTCGAGGACCAGCTCGGTCAGCTCGATGCGCAGCTCCCTCGTCGTGAGGACGTCGCAGAGGGCCTCGTCGTCGGCCGAGGAGACGCGCCCGCCACCGCCGCCGGGGACGAGGCGGTCGCCGATGACGCTCACGTCGAACGCCTTCAGCCCCCGCTCGCCGTCGATGAGCTCGTACTCGACCGACGTCCCTGTGGTGATGAGGCTCTTGTCGTCGTTCAGATCGTTCACGTGGACGAAGACGTCGGGACCGCCCTCGTCGGGGGTGATGAATCCGTAACCGCGAACCTCGTCGAACCGCGCGATCCTGCCCACATGTACCACGACGACATCCTTCACCGAAACGCACCTGCACCATCTGCACCGGAATGCGCGGTGGGCTCTCCGGTCGCGCCACGTCGTTCCGGCCGTCTGCCCCCAGAGTAGCCAAGGAGCCGCCCGGCGTGCGGGAGGCCGCGGCCGATCGGCCGCGGCGTCCGGGCCCGGCGCCCTAGCTGGCCGGCGGCGGGGACCGGTCCGGGCGGTAGGCGGCCAGGGCCGGTTCGCCGTGGTCGAGGTCGGCGGCGATCAGGTCGGCCAGGTGCGGGCCGAGCGTCATGCCGCTGTGGGTGACGGCGGTGTAGAGGCCGGGCAGGTGCCGGCCGACCAGCGGCCGCCCGTCCACCGGGAGCGGCCGGACGCAGCGCCGCACCGTCTGGAGGCCGGCCGCGAACGCGGGCAGGAGCGCGCGGGCGCGGCGGAGCAGTTCGGCGCCGCGGGCGTCGAGGTCGGCCGCCGGGGTGGCGAGGTCGGTGGCGTCGTCCAGGTCGGCGGCCTCCAGGACGAGCCCCTGCGACGGCGTCGGGCGCAGGTCGAGGCCGGGGGAGTGGACGACCCCGTTGACCAGGCCGGGCGCCGGGGTCGTGGTGGCGGTGAGGCCGGGCGCGGGCGACCCGGGCGCCGCGGCGTCCAGCAGGGGCAGGTCGAGGCCGGCGGTGGCCAGGAGCGCGGGGCTGTGCCGGCCCGCCGCGCAGATGGTGAGGTCGGCGTCCAGGTCCTCGCCGGTGCCGAGCCGGACACCGGTGACGCGTTCGCCGCGCAGCGTGAGCCGGGCCGCCGGGGCGCCGGTGACCAGCCGCGCTCCCGCCTCGCGGGCCCGTCCGGTGAGGGCCGCGACGGCGTCGGGGCCGTGCGCCCAGCCCTCCCCTGGGTAGTGGGCGATGACCGCCCCGGCGGCCGGGCGCAGCGACGGCTCGATGCCGCGCAGCCGGTCGGCCGTCACCAGCGCGGCCGGGTAGCCGAGGGCGGACAGCCGGGCGACCCGCTCGGCCAGCCGGTCCCGGTCCGGGCCGGCGATGGCCCAGGCGGTGTTCCCGGAGATGCGGAACCAGCCGGGGTCGCCGAACCCGCCGGCCAGCCGCCGCCAGGCGCCGAGGGCCGCGACGCGCAGCGAGTGGTAGGCGGGGTCGTCCGGGTCGTTGGCGTTGAGCCAGGCGAAGCCCGCGCCGGAGGCGCCCGCCGGCGGGCCGGTCCTGTTCGACCAGCGTCACTTCGGCGGCGTCCGCCCCGCCGGTGAGCCGGTCGGCGAGCGCGGCGCCGATGATCCCGCCGCCGACGATGAGGATGCGCACATCCCCAGCGTCGCATCCGCGGACCGGTTCGTCAGCCCCGCCAGCCGAGCATCTCCTTGGCGGCGTCGGTCATCATGTCCGGCTCCCAGACCGGGTCCCACACGAACTCGGTCTCGACGTCGTCGACGCCGGGCGCGCCCCACAGCGTGGAGCGGATCGTGTCCTCGAAGTAGTCGTTGAGCGGGCAGGCGGGGGTGGTCATGGTCATCCGGATGCGCGCCACGCCGTCGGCGACGCCGGCGCCGTAGACGAGGCCGAGGTCGATGATGTTGACCCCGAGCTCGGGGTCGATGACCTCGCGCAGCATCTCCCGGAGCAGCTGCTCGTCGGGCGGGCCGGCGAGCCATGCCGTCATCGGTCCGCCCGGGGTCGTGGGCTCGCTCATGTCATCACGTCCTCTCCGTCCCCTAGTTTTTACAGACCCTGTTGTATAAAAACAAGGGAGAGTCGAGGAGTGAGGGAGAGGCCACATGGGAAGCGAGACGCTGGCGGCGGCGCTGGAGCGCGAGCACCGCGAGATCGACGCGGGAATCGAGGCGTTCACGGCGAGCGGCGGGCAGGAGACCGGGCCGCTCAAGCACGCGCTGGACGCGCTGCGCCGCCACATCTACCTCGAGGAGGAGTTCCTGTTCCCGCCGCTGCGGGACGGCGGCCTGATGGCGCCGGTCTTCGTCATGCTGCGCGAGCACGGCGAGCTCTGGCGCACGATGGACCGGCTGGAGGGCGGGCTCGGCGGGGAGGCCGGGCAGGCCACCGCGCGGGAGCTGCTCGCCCTCCTGGAGCGGCACAACTCCAAGGAGGAGCCGATCCTGTACCCGCAGGCCGACGCGGTGCTGACGCCCGAGGCGGCCGACCGGCTGCGCGGGTTCATCGCCTCCGGCCGCACCCCCGAGGGCTGGGTCTGCCAGAACGCCGGGGCGTGAGGCACGGCAAGGGGGCCCGGTCGCGATGACCGGGCCCCCTTTCGGTGCCGCTCGTTTCGGTGTCGCTCGTTTCGGTGCCGCTCGGAGTGGCGGCCGTGCTCAGGCGGCGGCGGTGCGGCCGATGCGGACCCGCCAGGTCTCCGGCCCCTCCTCCAGGTAGTCCCAGGTGAACTCGCCGTCGTGCTCGGCGGCGAACTGGTAGTACAGCGGCTTCGGGTCGTGGTCGTTGATGAGCACGAAGCCCTCCCCGGAGCCGAGTCCCGTCCACGTCTCGAAGATCAGCGTGTGGCGGCGTGCGGGGGCCTCGGAGCGGACGTCGAGCGGGCGGTCCTCAGCGGTCATGGCGGTCTCCTTCGCGGTGTCGGTTCGTTCGCCCTCGGGCAGGCGGGCCAGGTAGTGCATGACGCCGTTGATGCGCTCGGCCTCGGCGGGATGCTCGTGGCGCAGCGCCGACCAGGCGTCGGCGGCGAGCCGGCTCGCCTGGTCGGGACGGCCCGCCTGCCCGAGCGCGCGGACCGCGCGCGAGAGCAGCCGGGTGAGCGCCGCCACCGGCTCGGGGGCCGGGGCGGGGCGGTCGGCCGTGGTCGTCGGACCCACCTCCCTCGGGTTTGTCCAACCCTGAATTGTTTATACGAGGACAGTAGTGCAAAATGGGTTCCGCTATCAACGTCGCCGAGGAGACCTGCCGTGACCTACGTGATCGGTGAGCCGTGCATCGATGTGATGGACCGCGCCTGCGTGGACGAATGCCCCGTCGACTGCATCTACGAGGGCGAGCGGTCGCTCTACATCCATCCGGACGAGTGCGTCGACTGCGGCGCCTGCGAACCGGTGTGCCCGGTCGAGGCGATCTACTACGAGGACGACCTGCCCGCCGCACTGGAGCCCTACCGCGAGGACAACGCGCGGTTCTTCGGCGAGACGCTGCCCGGCCGGGACGAGCCGCTCGACACCCCCGGCGGCGCCACCAAGCTGGGCGCGCTCGGCGTGGACACGCCGCTCGTGGCGTCCCATCCCCGCTCTGAATGATATTTCAGTTGATCTTGACCGGCGGGTCTCCCTAGGGTCGTGCGTGATCCATGAAGTCCAGCCCCGCAGGGGGAACGGGAGATCACGTGAAGCAGCGGATCGGCCGAATCGCGGTGGCGGGCATGGCCGCGGCATCGCTGGCCGGGCTCGGCACGCTGGTGACGGCGGGCCCCGCCAACGCCACCGACTCCAAGTGCGCGACCAGCCAGAAGGAGTACCCGACCAACGGCTACAACGCGGACATCAAGGTCGAGCTCTGCATCAGCCGCAACTGGGGCGGGTCCGGCGGCAGCAACAGCTACACCTGGGCCTGGGCCAAAGTGACCTGGGGCGACTCGGGCGCGGGCAAGTTCGAGAACTTCGACGTCCAGGTCCGGATCGAGCAGAACGACGCCGACATCAAGACCAGGACGTGCGACTTCACCTCGGCGGTGAACGGCAGCACGTCCGGCTCCAAGACGTGCCGGCTGCCCAGTTCGGGCTCGTACGTGAACATCAGCGGCAACACGGCCGACGGGCATGTCGTCGCCAACGTCAACGACGACGGCGAGGGCAACCACACCTGGGGCCTGCAGGGCACCGGAAAGATCTGAGCGGCCGGGGCCGGCGCCGGACGCCGGCCCCGACTCCGCGCGGCCCGCCTCACGGACGCTCGCGCGGGCGCTTGCGGGCGCGCGGCAGCGGGCTCCGGCGGCGGCGGGTCCTGGGTGCCGTCGCGTCCCCAGATTTCGGCGAGGCAGCCGCCCGATGACCGCCGCCACCTCCGGCTCCCAGTCCGGCTTCGCGCACCAGTCCGGCGGCAGGACGTCGTCCCACCGGTCGAGCAGCCCGCGCGTCGTGGCCGCGTACTCGCGCAGGTCGAGGACCCGGCCGTCCCTGACGAGGCCGGGGAAGGCCGGCCCGGCCACCGAGCGGCGCGAGTTCACGATCATCGCCTCGGGCTACGCGGTCGCCGCGTTCGGGGCCGCCCTGGCCCGCGCCCTGCTCGGCGCGGTCGACGGCCTGCTCATGCCGCACGGCGTCATCAGCGGCTTCCCCACGGTCGAGCTGTACCGGGACGAGTGGGTCTGCGTGGTCGCCGACGACCATCCCGACGTTGGCGACGCCATCACCCTGGACGACCTGGCCCGCCTGCCCTGGGTCGTCTACCAGCGCCCCTACGACGCGCCCGCCGCCCGCCAGCTCTCCACGCTCGGCCTGGAACCCCACGTGGAGGTCTCGGTGCAGAGCTTCCAGCTCCTCCCCACCCTCGTCGCGGGGACCCGCCGGGTCGCCCTCATCCAGCGGCGCCTCGCCGAACTGATGGCCCCGGTGGCGCGGGTGCGCGTCCTGCCGTGCCCGTTCGAGGCGGTGCCCGTCCAGGAGGCGCTGTGGTGGCACCCCGTCCACACCCAGGACGCGGCCCACAGCTGGCTCCGCGAGACCGCCGCCCGCGTCGCCGCCGGCCTCGCGTCCGGCCTCGCGTCCGGTCCGGCGGGATAGCATGTCGCCAAAGATCAGTTATGTCGGACAACATGCGAATCAGGTGGGGTTGTGGTGGCGGAGAACGATCCACGATCGGAGTGGCCGGGCGACCGCGCACCGTCCCTCGACCTGCGGACCGACGTTCCGCACTCGGCCCGCATGTACGACTACTACCTCGGCGGCAAGGACAACTACGCCGCCGACCGCGCCGCCGCCGAGCAGGTCCTGGAGATCTTCCCGGACGTCGCGACCGGCGCCCGCGCGAACCGCCGCTTCCTCGGCCGCGCGGTCCGGCTGGCGGCGGACATGGGCATCCGGCAGTACCTCGACATCGGCACCGGGATCCCGGCGTCCGACAACACCCACGAGGTCGCCCAGGCCGTCGCGTCCGACTCCCGCGTCGTCTACGTCGACAACGACCCGATCGTCCTGACGCACGCCCGCGCCCTGCTGGCCGGGACGGCCGAGGGCCGCACCGCCTACCTGGACGCCGACTTCCGCGACCACGAGAAGATCCTCGGCGCGCCCGAAACCCACGAACTGATCGACTTCACCGAGCCGGTGGCGCTGCTGACCGTCGCCCTCCTGCACTTCGTCCCGGACGAGGACGGGCCGGGCGACATCCTGGAGCGCTACAAGGCCGCCCTGCCCCCCGGCAGCGTGATGATCTTCTCCCACTCCACCACCGACCTGGTGGACGACCCGGAGGAGGCCGCGCGCGTGGTGGCCACCTACCGGGCCGGCGGGGTGAACCTGAACCCGCGCACCCGCGAGCGCATCACCGGGTTCTTCACCGGCTGGGATCTCCAGGACCCCGGCGTGGTCCCGGTCACCGACTGGCGCCCTGACGGCAACCCCCACGACGCCGCCCTCACCCAGGCCCAGGCCGGCGCCTTCGGCGGCGTAGCCGTCAAACCCGCCTGACCCCGGCTCCCGGACGGGCACGATGAGGACCCGGTACAGGGTGATCGCCGCCGTGCTGTCGGTGGCCGTGCTGCTGCCGCTCACGTCGTCCACGGCGCAGGCCGGTGTTCTCGACACGCTGTCGCCGGGTGCGCTCACGCTCGCGCCGGGCGCCGCCGCCCGCGCCGAGGTCGGCGGGTTCCGGGTGTCCGCCGACCGGCGGGAGGACGGGCGCGCCCGCCTCACGGTGACCGCCGGCGGCCGCACCGTCTGGGCTGCCTCCCCTGGGAGGTCCTTCGTCGCCGCCGCGCTGGGCCGGCTGTCGTGGCGCGAGCGGACCGGCATGTTCACCCCCGACGAGTTCGCCGGCTGGCGGCTGGCCGACCAGCGCATCGACCGCGTCACCCGGTCGTCCGGGGACGTGGTCGTCAGCGGCACGCTCAGCGGCGGCCCGCTCAGCGCGCCCTACACGTGGCGCGTCTCGGACGCCGGAACGGGGCGCCTGGCCGTCCGGGTCACGGTCGGCACGGTGACCGGCCTCGGCGTGCACCGCCGTCCGGACGTGGTGGCGCTGGCCTCCGCGCGCGGCCGCGGCGAGCGCTTCCACGGGTTCGGCGAGCAGTTCGCCCCGTTCGACCTGGCGGGGCGGCGCGTCCCGATCGTCGTCCGCGAGCAGGGCATCGGCCGGGGCCGCCAGCCGCTGACCGCGATGGTCGACCTGGTCTCCGGCCAGGGCGGCGCCTGGGACACCACCTACGCGCCGATGCCGTTCTACCTGACCAGCGAGAACCGGGGCTTCGCGCTGTCGGGCGGCCGCTACTCGGTGTTCGACCTGTCGCAGCCCGGCCTGACCGTCGTCCAGGCATGGGCCCCGGAGATGGACGCCGAGCTGTACACCGGCCGCGACCCCGCCGAGGTCCTCGCCGCCCGCACCGCCGCGACCGGCGGAATGTCTCCGCTGCCCGCGTGGACGCGCGACGGCGCCGTCCTCGGCCTGCAGGGCGGCACCGCCGAAGTCCGCCGGGTCGTGGACGAGATGCTCGCCGCGGGCACCGAGATCTCCGCGGTCTGGCTGCAGGACTGGACCGGCCGGCGCACCACCTCGTTCGGCGACCGGCTCTGGTGGACGTGGCAGCTCGACCGAACCCGCTACCCCGGCTGGGACGACCTGGTGGACGACCTGCACCGGCGCGGCATCAAGGTGCTGACCTACGTCAACCCCTTCCTCGTGGACCCGTCCGGGAAGCCCGGCGGCGTCCACCGCGACCTGTTCGCCGAGGCCCGCGACCACGGCTACCTGGTCACCGAGCCCGGCGGATCCCCGTACATGCTCGACCAGGGCGAGTTCTCGGCCGCCATGGTCGACTTCACGAACCCGGCGGCCCGCGACTGGTACGCGCGGGTCATCGCCACCGAGGTCGCCGGGGCCGGCGCGGACGGGTGGATGGCCGACTTCGGCGAGGGCCTCCCGTTCGACGCCGTCCTGCACGCCGGTTCCCCCGCCGACCTGCACAACCGGTGGCCGGTGGAGTGGGCGGAGGTCAACCGCCGCGCCTGCGAGCTGGCCGACCGCTCCGACTGCCTGTACTTCATGCGCGCCGCCTACACCGGCTCCCCGGCCCGGACGCCGCTGTTCTGGGCGGGCGACCAGCTCGTCGACTGGGACGCCCACGACGGCCTCGCGTCCGCCCTGCACGGCATGCTGTCGGCGGGTGTGTCCGGCATGACGCTCACCCACAGCGACATCGGCGGCTACACCGCCGTCGACACCCCGCTCGGCGACTACCACCGCTCACCCGAACTCCTCCAGCGCTGGGCGGAACTCGCGGCCTTCGGCGTCCTCTTCCGCACCCACGAGGGCAACAAGCCCGACCAGAACGCGCAGATCTACGACACCCCGGCGAGCCGTGCGTCGTTCGCTCGGTCCAGCCGCGTCTACGCGGCCCTGGCCGACTACCGCGCCACCGTCGAACGCGAGGCGGCCCGCGGCCTGCCCGCCCTGCGCCACACCTGGCTCGTCCACCCCGGCAGCCCGGCCGCGACGGCCGACGACCAGTTCTTCTTCGGCCCCTCCCTCCTCGTCGCCCCGGTCCTCACCCCGGGCGCGAAGACGGTCCAGGTCCACCTCCCCGCCGGCCGCTGGACGAACGTCTTCACCGGCCGCACCTACGGCGACCGGACCGGCGCGGCGAAACTGACCGTCCCGGCGCCCCTCGGCACCCCCGCCGCCTTCGTCCGCGAGGACGACCCACAAGGCACCAAGATCCGCACCGCCCTCAGAGAAGCCGGCCTGACCAAGACCCCTTGACCGAGATTCTGGCGTCTCCCCAGGTCAGATATGGGCTCTGATCTGCTTGACGGGATGGCCGAGTGCGTCGGCGATGGCGGCGAGTTCCTCGCCCTCGAACCAGGTGCGGTCGGGTTCCAGATCGCGATCTCGAAGCGGGCGAAGCCGCACGGCCAGTGATGGTCGGGCACGTCCAGCGATGTGACGGCACCGCAGCAGGGCACCGTCACGGCCAAGGCGGCGAAGCCGTCCGCACCATGGGCTTCGAGCAGGTCGCCCCACCACTCGGTGTCGATCGAGCCGCCGCAGTGCGGGCAGCCGATCCGTTCCAGATTGCCGCCGCAACCGACGGAGGTGAGGGCGTCATGCCAGGTGACGTCGATATCGACGTCCACCCCGCCGGGAACGCCGGGGGCAAGGTCCGCGACGAGCCCGGCGGCCCGCGCGGCCCGGACATTTCGGACCCTCGCCCAGCGACCACGCACGTCGCCAGCGCCACCGGATTCGTTGATCTGCGGCGTGTTGTTGTTATGAGCGCGTCGGAAGCAACAACACGCCGCAGGTCAACGCATTCGGTGAACCTTGGTGGACGTCGCGCTAGTTGCCGCGGTCGGGTGCGCTCATGTCTCCCGTCCCGGGCGTGCCCTCGGCGAGGCCGTAGCGCAGGTAGACGGTGCCCTTCGGGCTGGCCACCGGCGGTTCGAGGAGCGTGACGTTCGCCGGGACGGCGCCGCCGTCGAACACCTTCTTCCCGACGCCGAGCACGATCGGGTGCACCCAGAGGTCGAGACGGTCGAAGAGCTTCTCGCGCAGGAGAGTCTGCACCAGGTTCAGGCTGCCGACGACCTTCACGTGCTCGTGCCGGTCGCGGATCTCCCGGACCGCCCCGGCCAGGTCCGGGCCGACCTGCGTGGACCCGGCCCACGAGAGGTCGGGCCTGCCGCGGGAGGCCACGTACTTGGGGACGCTGTTGAAGAGCGTGGCGATCTCGTTGTCCTGGCCGCTCTCCTGGTGCGGCCAGTAGGCGGCGAAGATGTCGTACGTGCGGCGGCCGAGCAGTAGTGCGTCGGTGCCCTCGTACGCCGCGCCGACCTGTGCCCCGGCGACCTCGTCCATCAGAGGCGCCTGCCAGCCGCCGAACGGGAACCCCGCCGGGTCCTCGTCGGGGCCGCCCGGCGCCTGCCCGACCATGTCGAGGGTCGCGAACATCTCGATGTGGATGAGGCCCATGATCTACTCCCGATGAAGTGGTTGCGCGGTCGAAGAGGTGGACCCGCGGAGGCCCACAGACTCATCGCCGCGCGCTCCCGGTTCACACCTCCGCCGTGGTCATCTGGGGAGGCGGGACCCGTTCGCGGACGGGTGGGAGCCGCGCGGCGGGGGAGGGACGGGAGGAACCTCCCCCGCCGCGCGGCGGCTTGAGGGTCAGCGGCGGGTGCGAGCCCTGAAGATCGTCTCGATGAGGGCTTCGGGGTCGGGGGCGTTGACGATCCGCCATCGCGTTCCGCCGGGGATGAGAGCCCACCACTCCTCGGTGCAACTGCCCCACCAGCAGATGACGCCGGAGCGGTCTTGCAGGTCGGCGATCGTTTTCGCGTGGGGCTGGTTCGGGTGGGGGCGGGGGATGGGGCGCCGCTCGTCGGTGGTCCCGCGCCGGTGGGTCCGGGCCGCGAGGACGGCGGCCACGTACGGGGTGAGGATCCGGGTGATCCGCTCGGCCGCGTGGATCGGCTTGGTGTGCGGGGCCAAGTCCTCGCCCGTGCTCGACCGGTACCACCAGACATCGGGCGTCGTTCCGGGGACGAGCGTGATGCTCTCCCCGAAGTCCGGGACGGCCGGGTCGAAGACGCGTAGGAGTGGACGCCCGCCGTCGTAGCGCGGGACGGCCTTCCAGCCTTCGCGGATGACTTCCTGGGCAAGTCGGTCAAGGTGGACCGAAATGGACGAGGTCGGGGTGCCGGCGTTCAGATTCTTGGCTTCGATCCACCGCATTACCATTGCACCCGCTTACTGGGTTCGGACCTCCGCTGGGTGGACGCGCGATTGAGTTCGACTAGGAGCGCCCTACGGAGTTCTTCTGCGGTGTTGCGCACAACGGTCGGATCCACGCCGGCCTTAGGGTTGTGCAGAGTGGCGACCCAATCGCCGAGCCGTCCATCGTAGCGTGTCGCGCGCCAGATTCGATGGCCCTGGAAGTCCTCGCGGAGCAGGGCCAACGCCTGGTCATCAGGGTTGCCTGGCGTATCCATGATCGTTTGAACCTTCGGTGTGATTTCTCTCCGTTGCCGGTTCCAACCTTGCTGTAATCAAGTTACTCTTCGAAAGAGCAAGAAAGAACGAACGGGAAAATCCGCGCTCGCCCGTTCGAAAACGATCTTATTTTCAAATCCTCCCGGAGGTTCCTGTGCCTCGTCGTCCCCGCGACCCCGGCATCCCGTCCTCGCCCGCGGAATACTTCGGCACCGAGTTGCGTGCTAAGCGGGAATTGTCCAACTTGTCGCGACCGCAACTTGCGGAAAAGCTCGGCTACTCGCCTCAGAGGATCGGTCAGGTCGAGTTGGGTGGGAGTCCTCCGTCCGAGGACTTCGCTAAGGACTGCGACGTCTTCTTCAAGACGGACGGATCGTTCCACCGCATCTGGAAGTGGATCCGGGACTTCGGGCGACTCGCCGCCCTGCCCCCCGGCTTCCCCGACTTCATCGCACGCGAACGCGAGTCCGAGGTGATGCACGTGTTCGAGACGATGGTCATCACCGGCCTGTTCCAGACCCCCGAGTACGCCTATGAGGTGCTCAAGTCCGACAAAACGTCCGAGACCGTTGAGCACCTCGTCGCGACCCGAATGGAGCGACAGGAGATCCTCAAGCGGGAAAACCCGCCGTACGTGGTCGCGGTCTTCGACGAAGGCGCCATCCGTCGTCCGCTCGGAAGCGTCGAGGTCATGAGGAGGCAGATCCAGCATCTCATCGACCTTGCTGAGCTGCACAACATCGTGATCCAGATCGTCCCGACGGCCAAGGGAGGCTATGCGGGGCTGCCCGGCTCATTCACGGTCATGAGTTTCCGAGACGACGTCGATGTCGTGCACGTCGGTAGTCACGTGGGAGCGCAGCTCATCGATCACCCTGACGGCGTCCGGAAGTATCGGGTACGTTTCGATTTGATCAGGGGTGCGGCGATGTCCGCTGACGACTCCTTGGGCCTGCTCCGGACGATCTTGGAGGACCTGTGAACACGCAGGATGTGTCTGCCATGCAGCGGTGTAAGAGCTGCCGCAGTGGTGACACCGGCGGAGGGTGCGTTGGGGGCGCGCTGGTCCCGGCGCGCTGGCGCAAAAGCAGCCACAGCGATGATACCGGCGGCCAATGCGTAGAGGTCTCGTCATTGGTGCCCGTATCCATTGCCGAGTGGCGAAAGAGTAGCCGCAGTACCAACATCGGGGGCCAGTGCGTCGAGGTGGCGGACTTGGCGGCGGCGGTGGCGGTGCGGGACTCCAAGGACCCGGACGGGCCGAAGCTGATCTTCGGTCCGGACGCGTGGCGGGCATTCGCCTCCCAGGTCAGGACCGGCACCCTCGACCTGGCCTGAGCCCCGAACGCCCCAAGCCCCCGGCCCGGCCCGAACGTCACGGGGCGGGGGGCTTCACGTGTGAGACGTCCGCTCAGGCCCGGCTCGGATGTCCCCTCGGCCGCACCTTCGAGGCGATCAGGGCCGCGATGATCGCGCTCCTCGCAAGCACGACGACCGGGCCCGCGCCCGCGCCATGGAGGGCGGGGTCCATCGGCGCGGGCGACGGCGGACGGGCCACTGGCGCCCAGGGGCGAAAGGGGCGGCTGGGCCGGATGGTCAGTGGGTGGTCAGTGACTGGGCGACCTCCTGGGCTGCCGCGTAGGCGCCTCGTAGGGCGTGCTTCCTGCTGAGCGGTTCGCGTTCGTCCGTCGCCTCGTAGGTCACCCGGACCAGCACGTTGCCGTCCCGGAAGACGACCTCGCCGGGGACGACCTCGGGGACCTGCACGGCGAACGCCTGGTCGCCCAGGCCGGTCACGGCGCGGAAGTACTTCCTGTCGTGGACGCTCAGCGTCTCCTCCGCGCGGGCGTCGGCGTGCCGCATCACGTACTCGCGGGTGGCGAGCCGGGCGCCGTCGAACAGGCCCGAGCCCGGGACGACCGCCGCGGAGACCGCGAGTTCGCGGTCCATCGACCGCCACGAGCAGTTGCTGACCTCGGCGTCCTTGATGGCGAGGGCGCCGCCGCGCGAGGCGGGTTCGCCGGTGACGGAGTCGCCCTCCACCAGCCGGTGCAGGGTCCGCTCGGACACGGCCGCGCACAGGTCGGGGACGGTGCGGGCCGGCGTCGGCCGCGGCGCCGCGGCGATCGCGGGGTGCGCGGGCGTGCGCGTGCCCAGGGCGGCGGCGACCTCGGACGCGGCGGCGAACGCGCCGTCCCGTGCCGTCTCCTCCGGGAGCGGCAGGAAGAGCGAGCGGTACTGGACGGTGACGTTCGCGTTCCCCACCCGCATCACGACCGTCGCGCCGGTGGACGGGGAGACCTGCACGAACGCCTCGTCGCCGAGACCCGTCACCGCCGTGCCGGTCACGTTGGACCATTTCGGGCCCAGCGACTTCATCGCCGCGGCGGCGGGCGCCCGGCCGGTCTGCGGCACCCCCGGCCGCAGCGCCGTGCCGGCGAACAGGGTGAACCCGACCGACAGGTGCCGCTCGGACTTCCGGTCGTCCCGGTGCGACGACCACGTGCAGGTGCCCTGGCCGCCGTCCTTCGCCGTCCGCGCGTCGGGCACCAGCCGGGCGAGCGTGGCGGCGGAGACCCCGCAGCGCTCCGGGTACGCCCCGACGGCCGGTCCCGCCGGCACCCGGTCGGGCCCGGCCGGCGGGTCGGGCAGCCGGTCGAGGCTTCCGGGCGACGGCAGCGCCTTCACCAGGACGATGCTGAGCACGATGACGACGACGGCGGCGAACAGGACGGCCCCGCCGGTCCCGTTCGGCGATGCGGTGGTCCGCGGCGTTCCCGTCATGACCGCAACGACCTCTCCACCGCGACGGCGACCGTGTAGGCGCTGTCGACCAGCCGGTTCCCGCTCAAGGGCGTCTCCTCATCGGCGCCCTGGTAGGACACCTCGACCAGTAGGTTGCGTTTCTGGAAGACCACGAAGCCCTCGTCGCCGCTCGACGACGTCCGCGCGGCCCGGGTGACCGCGAACGCCCGCTCGCCGGGCCCGGCCAGGGGCTCGAACCCGGTGAACCGGTCTGATCCCGGGGCGTTGCCGGCCCGCATGTTCTCGTAGACGCCCAGGTACCGGCGCGCCGCCGTGAATGCCCCGAGACCGGGCACGCGGTCCTCCTCGACGATGATCGCGACCGTGAGGGTGCGCGACTGGCCCTCGCCGGAGTACCGGGACGTGCGCGCCTTCCACGTGCAGGCGTCGGTGGACGTCCCCGGCCAGTTCAGGGCGGGGAGCAGGGACGCGGTGGCCCGCCTCCGGTACGCGCCGCGCGCCACCTTGTCGACGGTGGCCGCCGCGACCGCGTCGCACGGTTTGGGGACGTGCCGCACCGGCGGCGTGCCCGGATGCTTCACCCGGCTCAGTACGGGCCGCGCCGCCGTGCCCATGCTCTTCGCCGTCTCCGACGCCGCCGCCAGGGCGCCGTCCAGCGCGGTCTTCTCCTGGATCGTCCTGCGCCCGCCGCGCACGGCGTCCCAGCCCCGGTAGCGGATCGTCGCGACGGCGTTGCCGACGCGGAACTTGACGATCGCGCCCTCGGTCTCGGTGTCCGCCGAGTAGCGGGCGGTGGCCTCCTCGCCCAGCCCCTCCACGATCTGGGGACGGGCAGGGCCCCGCGCGAAGGCCGGTGTGTCGTCCATCAGCCGCAGCGCGTCGCTGATCGGCGACTGCAGGCGACTCCCGGCGAGGGCGATGTCGACGTCGAGGACGCGCTCGTTGCGGAAGTCGCCGGTGCAGAAGCCGCACTTGGCCTTGCCGTCGTCCAGCGAGTACCACATGCAGCTGCCCGGGCCGCCCGCCCGGAAGACACCGCCCTTCTCGGCGTCGGGGTCGGAGCCGGGCGCGAGCCTGGCGGCCGTGCCCTTCGACACCCCGCAGTTGGCGGGCACCTTCTGCACGATCCGGCCGGCCGGGACGGGGTCGGCGGTGGCGGGCGCGGCGGTCAGGGGCCCGTCGGAGATCCCGCCCGGCCCGGCCCGCTGCGCGGCGACCGCGGCGACGGCGGCGGCGACCAGCACGAGGGCGAGCGCCGCGGCCACCGCGCCGCGCCGCCACTTACGGTCTGTCCGCAACCGGTGTGCGAGACCGGTGGATTCGGGATCGGTATCGGGAGCGGGCATGCGAACTCCAGGCCAGGGGCGGGTGCTGACCCGCTTGGATCCCTTGGGGGACGGGAACGTTCCGCAAGGACGTGTCCGGTTTCGGCCACGCCCATTTCCCCGGACGGTCAGCGGCCGTCCTCGACCGCCGCTAGACGCGCGGCGTCCGCGTCGTCGTGGTCGCCGATGCTGAGGGGGACGCCGTCGCGAACAGGGAGCGGATCCTGGCGGCGGCGGAGCACGCCTTCCGGGAGCGCGGCATGGCCGTCGACATGCGCGCCGTCGCCGCGGCGGCCGGGGTCGGCGTCGGCACCCTCTACCGGCATTTCCCGGCCCGGGAGCACCTCGTCCAGGCGGTGGCGGGAACCGACCTCGCCGACCTGGCCGGGGCGTCCCTTCCCGAGGGGATGCCCGCGATGGCCGCTCTCCGCGCGTTCTTCACCGCGGCGCTGGCCCGGCTCGGCCAGGAGGCCGTCGACCGCTCCCGCACGGACCACACCCTCGCCGTCGATGTGCCCGCCCGCGACATCGCCTACCAACTGCTCGGGCTCGTCCGCGTCGCACCGCTGATCCCCGACGGCATCGAGCACGAGGTGGAACTCGCCCTGCGCGCCCTGGCCGCGAAGTAGCGGCGCCGGACGTCAGTACGCGACGCGGTACCAGTGCGCCGACTCGCCCGGGAGCCGCTCCAGCCCGACCCGCTCGCCGCCGGGGTTGTCGAACAGCGGGACCCCGTCCCCGAGGAGCACGGGGGCGATGAAGACGAGCACCTCGTCCAGGACCTTCGCTTCGATGCACTGCCGGGCGACGTCCGCGCCCAGGACGTTGACGTAGCGGTCCCCGGCGGCGGCCCTGGCCTCCGCGACCGCAGTCCCGAGGTCGCCGGCGAACGTGACCCCCGCCGGAGGCCCGGCCGGTGGCCGGTGCGTCAGGACGACCACCGGCCCCTGGTACTCGCCGCCGAACGCGCCCTCCTTGTCGGTGCCCTTGTTCGGGTCGTCCCCGCCGAACGTGCGGTTGCCGACGAGCAGCGCGCCGATCTGCGCGAGCAGGCGCTCGGCGGTCGGATTCGGTTCGCCGAGGTGCTCGGTCAACCAGGACATGTCCCCGCCCGGCCCGGCGATGAAGCCGTCGAGCGACATCGTCGCCGAGTACAGCAGCTTGGCCACAACTCTTCCTTCCGTCGGTTCCGAAAGAAAGACTCCCCCCGAACCCGGTGCTCATCGGAGCCTCCCGGCGTGCATCCTCCACCCGGGGCCTGGCGCACGGGGCTCCTTGGCACCGTCGCCGTCGCGCTCGTCTCGGGCGTCCTCCCGCTGTGGTTCGGGCTGCCGCGATGGCTGGACGGCCCGCAGCGCGACGCCGAGCGCGAGGTCAGAGGGACGATGACCGCCGGACTGGAGGCGGCGGCCCGCGCGGGCCGCCTCGACGCGCACGCCGCATTGCGCGCGGCCCGGGCGTCCAACACCCGGCTGCTGCGCTTCGCCGACGGCGGGGACGGCACGCGAGTCGACGAACCGCACGTGGGAATCGCCAGGCAGGACCAGTGAGCCCGGCCGCCCGGCACCCGTCCCCAGGCCATGGCGCGCATCTGGAAGACCGCCGAGAAGACGCGCGCCGCACTCGCCGCCGCGAACGAGGACGGGCCCATCACGCGGGAACGGGTGCGGCCCGCCGTCGCCGGGGACCTGGGCGCGCTGTGGTCTTTCGAGCGGCAGAGCAGCGCCGAGACGACCGCCGTCGCCGACTACATCTCCCTCACCGCGTCCGGAGAGGTCGAAGCCGCCGAATGCGCCGAGTTCCACATCGTCCGGGGACCGGAAACGCGCACGGTCACCCTCCATCGGCTGCCGAGCTGCCCCGCCTCCTGACCGGAATGCCCGCTCCCTTGTATTCTAGTACTAGAGTAAAGCGATGGCCGCCGATCTGACGCCCGCCGAGCTGACCCTGCTCGGCCTGCTCGTGGAGAAGCCGAGACACGGTTATGAACTGGACGAGGTCATCAGCGCGCGCGGCATGCGCGAGTGGACCGAGATCGGCTTCAGCTCGATCTACTACCTGCTGGCCCGGCTCCGCGACCGCGGGCTGATCGCCGAGGTCGAGGCGTCCAGGCCGGCGCGGGGCAGGGCCCGCCGGGTCTACGCGCCCACGGACGAGGGGCGCCGGGCGTGCGCGCGGGCGGCCGAGGCCGTGGTGGCCGAACTCCGACCGGTGTTCCCGCCCGTCCTGGCCGGGCTGGCCAACCAGCCGGTCATCGAACCCGACCGGCTCCGGGCCGCGCTCGACCGGCGGGCCGCGGCCCTGGCGGAGAAGATCGCCGCCATCGGCGCCGCCCGCGACGCCCAACCGGGGATGCCCGGATTCGCCCGCGCCATCTTCGACTACGCGTTGGGCCAACTGGCCGCTGAACGGCAATGGCTGGCCGCCTACCGGGCGGAACTGGACGGCCCCGGCCGATCAACCGACAACCCCCACCCGGAAGGCGACGGCCATGACCCGATATGACGTCAAGCGAGAACTCAAGCAGTACTACGCGCCCAAGAACAGCGAGTGGGCGCTGGTCGACGTGCCGGCACAGCGGTTCATCGCCGTCGACGGCCGCGGCGACCCCAACACCAGCGCCGACTACGCCCGCGCCGTCGAGGCCCTCTACAGCGTCGCCTACACGATCAAGTTCGCCAGCAAGCGGACCCTCGGCCGCGACTTCGTCGTCGGGCCGCTCGAAGGGCTGTGGTGGTCCGACCGCCCGGAGGTGTTCACCGCCCGCGCCAAGGACGCCTGGCAGTGGCGGATGCTCATCAGCCAGCCCGACTGGATCACCGAGGACTTCATCGACGAGGCCAAGCAGGCCGCGCTGGCGAAGAAGGGCCTCCCAACGATCGCCGACGTCCGCTACGAGACCCTGCACGAGGGCACCAGCGCCCAGCTCCTGCACATCGGACCCTACGACGACGAGGGACCCGTACTCGCCAAGCTCCATCACGAGTACCTCGCCGCCAACAACCTGCGGATGACCGGACACCACCACGAGATCTACATCGGCGACCCCCGCCGTGCCGAACCCGCCAAACTCAGGACCGTCCTCCGGCAACCGGTGCGGACGGCGAACTGACGCGATGATGCCGAACCACCGGAATCACGCGTGGCTTCGTAGACTCGTGGTCATGCTCAGACTCGGGTTCCCGGTGATCGGCGTGACCGATGTGCCGCGCGCGGTGGCGTTCTGGACGTCCGCCCTGGACTTGGTGGCGGTACCAGAGCGGGAGAGCCCGACTTGGCGGACACTGGAGCACGCGGACGGATCAGGCCGGGCACTGGGCCTGATGCGCAGCGAGTCGCCCGCCGAACCGCACCCGCGTATCCATCTCGACCTGCTGGTGGACACCACGGCCGAGCAGGAGTCCGAAGTCGCGCGCCTGATCGGGCTCGGGGCGACCAGGCTCGCCTGGGACCTGTATCCACCGGACCCCGACTTCGTCGTCCTGGCCGACCCGGACGGCAACGCCTTCTGCGTGGTGGACCAGAGCCGGGCCCCGTCCGGCCCGGCGTAAGGTTCGACCGTGGCCGCGGAGAAGAGCGCGGCGCCGCGCACGCCGAAGCCCAGGGGCGGGACGAAGGACGTCTTCGCCCCGCCCGGCACGGAAGCGGAGCCGCTGCGCGAGCGGTTCGAGGTGGACGGATGAGGCGGGCCGGCGCCGTCCGGCGGCGGGAGGTCATCGACGCGCTGCGGCGCGGCACCGTCCCGCGCAGCGGCCTCGACCTGTTCGCCGTCGGCCTCGACCGGTTCGCGGGCGCGCTGGACGACCAGCTCGCCGCCGTCGGCAAGGGCGGCTCGGCGTTCCACGCGATCCGCGGCGAGCACGGGTCCGGCAAGACGTTCCTCGCGCGCTGGCTGGGGGAGCGCGCCAAACGCGCCGGGCTCGCCGTCGCCGAGATCCAGATCTCCGCGACCGAGACGCCGCTGCACCGCCTGGAGACCGTCTACCGGCGGCTCACCGAGCGCCTCGCCACCGCCACGCACCCCGCCGGGGCGCTGCGCCCCATCGTCGACCTGTGGTTCTACACCCTCGAAGAAGAGGTGCTGGACGCGGGCGCGGCCGCCGAGGACGACCCCGCCGGGCTGGCCCGCGCGGTCGGCGAGCTGATGGAGCGGCGGCTCGCCGAGGTCGCGCGGACCACGCCCGCGTTCGCCGCCGCGCTGCACGGCTACCGCCGGGCCCGGGAGGACGGCGACGCCGCCACCGCCGAGGCGCTCATCGCCCGGCTCGGCGGCCGGAGGCCGTCGGCGCGGCGGGCCGCCGGGGTGCGCGGCGACCTCGACCACCGCGGCGACCTCGACCACCGCGGCGCGCTCGGGTTCCTGCGGGGGCTGCTGACCGTGCTGCGGGACTGCGGCCATCCCGGGCTGCTCGTCGTCCTGGACGAGACCGAGACGCTGCAGCGGGTGCGCGGCGACGTCCGCGAGAAGGGGCTGAACGCGCTCCGGCGGCTGCTCGACGAGATCGACGGCGGCGGCTTCCCCGGCCTGTTCCTGGTCGTCACCGGCACCCCCGCGTTCTTCGACGGGCGGCAGGGTGTGCAGCGGCTCGCCCCGCTCGCGCGACGGCTCGCGACCGACTTCACCCCCGACCCGCGATTCGGCTCGCCGCCCGCCGTCCAGCTCCGGCTCACCGGTTTCGACCTGCCGAAACTCGGGGAACTCGGGCGCAGCGTGCGGGACCTGTACGCGGCCGGGGCCTCGCCCCGCGTTCCGGAGAAGGTGGACGACGCCTACATCGCCGGCCTCGCCGCCGCCGTCACCGGCGAACTCGGCGGGACGGCCGGCGCCGCGCCCCGGCTCTTCCTGCGCACACTCGTCGCCGACGTGCTCGACCGGGTCGACGAGTCCCCCGACTTCGACCCGCGCCGCGATTACGCGCTCACCGTCTCCTCCGAGGAACTGACCGAGACCGAACGCGACGCGGCCGGGGACGTCCACCCGGACCCTTCGTGAGCCGCCGTCATCGCCGCTCTCCACAAAGGCGAGAAACGCCTCGCCTCCAGGAGCACGCGGCCGGAAACCGGCCGTGGGCCGAGAACTGGAACGGGCTGCCGCCTTTCGACCGCAGCGCGGAACCCATCGCCGTCCATCTCACCGACGGCGGCTTCAGCGAACAGGACGGCGAATACCTGTCCATGGGCCCGGCCGCCGGGGAGAGATTCGGCCGCCGCCGCTTCATGGAGATGACGGCCGTCCTCACCGCGACCCCCGCCGGGCACACCGGCGAGAAGCAGCGGTCCGAGGACGAGCGGGCGCGGCCGGCGCGCCGGCCTGGCACCGGCCAGGAGGAAGGCGGGAACCGCCGACGCCGCGGGCGGGCTTCGCCCGCCCGGCGCCGACGAGCGCGCCGGCCGCGGCTCGGCCGGTGGTCAGAGCTTGAAGAGCTTGGCGAACGGCGCGAGGATCTTGACCTTCTGGTTCCCGAAGTCGACCAGGACGGCCCGGCCGTCGTGGACCTCCAGGATGCGGCCGAGTCCGTACTTGTCGTGCGTGACCCGGTCGTCCGGCGCGAAGATCTTTGCCGGCGGTGCTGCGGGCGGAGGCTTGAACGGGCTGGTGGGCAGGTGTCGCCGTCTGCCGGGTTCAGTGGACTTCACCTTTGCAGTATGCGCTCTCCGGGACCCTCCGCGGACCGTGTTCAGCAGGTCATATGGAAATCATCACAGTAAAATCCGGGCACCGGCGCCCTCCCCCGGGCCATGTGGTAGCGTTGTCGTAGTTGCGGTTCCCAAGACATGTGCATGCGCCTGCGGATCTACTTCGGCAGGCGCATTTTTTGTTGCTCTGGAATTTTCCGGATGGGCCATCGCGGCGCCCCGGCCGCACACGGTGTGCGTCCGGGACCGACCAGAAGGAGAACGACCATGGCCACCGGTACCGTGAAGTGGTTCAACGCGGAAAAGGGCTTCGGCTTCATCGAGCAGGACGGCGGCGGCGCCGACGTCTTCGCCCACTACTCCAACATCGCCGCCCAGGGCTTCCGTGAGCTCCAGGAGGGCCAGAAGGTGTCGTTCGACATCACCCAGGGCCAGAAGGGCCTCCAGGCGGAGAACATCGTCCCCGCCTAATGGCACGCCGCGCGGCGGGCGGCCTCCCCAAGGCCCGCCCGCCGCGCGTTCGCGCCCCCGCCGGCCGCCCGAGTGCCGCCGGCCTCATTCCGGTTCGTCTTGAGAGGCACCTCCTCGACACGCACCGCTTTCGAGGAAGGTCTCCCATGCCACGCACCGCCCCGCCCGCCGGGCGGGAACGCCGCCATCGCCGCCCCGCCAAGCGGGCCGATGCCGGCGCCCCGAAGACGTCCACCCCGGCCGCTCCGGCCGCCCCCGCCACTCCGGCACTGCCCCCGGTCGAGTCGTTCGCGGACCTGCGGATGCCGGCGCCGCTCCTCGCGGAGCTGGGCCGCCAGGGCGTGACGGCCCCCTTCCCCATCCAGGCCGCGAGCCTGCCCAACGCCCTCGCCGGACGAGACGTCCTCGGCCGGGGACGCACCGGCTCCGGCAAGACCCTCGCCTTCGGCCTGGCCGTGCTGTCGCGCACCGCCGGGCGGCGCGCGCAGCCGCGCGCCCCGCTGGCGCTGGTCCTCGTGCCCACGCGGGAGCTCGCCCAGCAGGTCACCGAGGCGCTCACCCCGTACGCGGACGCCGTGCGGCTGCGGCTCGCCACCGTCGTCGGCGGCCTGTCGCTGTCCCGCCAGGCGAACGCGCTGCGCGGCGGCGCCGACGTCCTGATCGCGACCCCCGGACGGCTCGCCGACCTGATCGAGCGCGGCGACTGCCGGCTCGGCGAGGTGGCGATCACCGTGCTGGACGAGGCCGACCAGATGACGGACATGGGCTTCCTGCCGCAGGTGACCCGGCTGCTGGAGCAGACCCCGCGCGGCGGCCAGCGGATGCTGTTCTCCGCGACGCTCGACCGCAACGTCGACCAGCTCGTCCGCCGGTTCCTCAGCGACCCGGTCACCCACTCGGTCGACCCGTCGGCCGGCGCGGTCGCGACGATGGAGCACCACCTGCTGCACGTCACCGAGACCGACAAGCACGAGACGACCGCGCACATCGCCTCCCGCGACGGGCGGGTGATCATGTTCGTGGGCAAGAAGCACGCCGCCGACCGCCTGGTCCGGAAGCTGACGGCCCGGGGCGTGCGGGCCGCCGCCCTGCACGGCGGCAAGTCGCAGTCGCAGCGCAACCGCGCGCTGAACGGCTTCCACAGCGAGGACGTCAACGTCCTCGTCGCCACCAACGTCGCCGCCCGCGGCATCCACATCGACGACCTCGACCTCGTCGTCAACGTCGACCCGCCCGCCGACCACAAGGACTACCTCCACCGCGGCGGCCGCACCGCCCGCGCCGGACGCACCGGCACCGTGGTCACCCTCGTCCTGCCCGAGCAGCGCCGCGAGATGAAGGACCTGATGAGCAAGGCCGGCATCACCCCGCACATCGCGCAGGTGGGCCCCGGCGACCCCGAACTGGCCCGCATCACCGGCGCCCGCACCCCGTCCCGCGCCGCCGCCCCCGGCGCGCAGGCCGGCAGGCCCCAGCCCGCGAAGGCCCAGGCCGCGAAGCCGCAGGCGGACAAGCCCCGGGCCGCGAAGTCCCAGAGCGCCAAGTCCCAGACTGCGAAGTCTCAGAGCGCGAGGACCCGGACCGCGAAGGCCCAGACCGCGAGGACTCAGAGCGGGACGTCGCAGACCGCGAATTCTCGGCCCGAGAAGTCCCGGAACGGCAAGTCCCAGGCGCCGAAGGCGCAGGCGGGCCAGCCGCGGACGGCCCACGAGCGCGGCCCGCGCCGCCGCCGCTCCTCCCTGAACACCTGACGCGGCGCGCACCCCGCGCACCCCGCGGTGCCGGCGGCCCCGGTCAGACCTCGGCGAGCAGGGAGATCTGGCGGCGGACGCCGTCGGGGCCGCCCAGCGACGGGAAGTGCTGGATCGCCTTGTCGCAGAGTTGCTCGAGCTGCCGCTTCTTCGGCGCGCCGCCGAAGTCGTAGAACTCGAAGGATGGCGCGGCGTGCGGCGAGTCGGGCTTGCCCGGATCGATCGGCGTGCTGACGAGGCACTGGGCGATGGGGTAGAGGATCCCCTGCATCGCGGCGATGTCGTTGCGTTCCAGACGGTAGCGGTGGCTGAACTGCTCCGTGCGGGGCGTCCTCTTCCCGGCCTCGTTCCCGTGCTGGGCCGGGGGAGTGTAGACCACTTTCTTCTCCAGGTCGTCGGTCGAGTGCTTGTAGGTCTCGTCCAGCAGGCACAGCGTGTAGCAGTACGCGGCGTTGAACAGCTCCATCAGGCCGTGGACGCGGGGGTTGCCCGTGAAGGCGGCGATCTTCGGGTTGGAGACGACGGGCCAGGTCACCGCCGGGTCGTCGATGCCGATCTCGTGCTTGGCGCTGCCGTCGCCGGCGCCGATGCCCTCGTCGCCCCGCTCGATCCGGCGGAACTTCTCGTAGTGGGTGAAGTCCTCCATCCCCACGCCGGTCGGGGTCCGCTCGCGGTTCTCGGCCGACCCCTCGCCCTGCTCGATGATCAGTTCCAGTGCCTGGAGCGCCGTCTCCAGGTTGTAGACCCGGACCGGCTTGCCGTGGCCGAACTCGTTCCAGAAGCCGCGGCTGTACTGCTTGCGGACGTTGGCGATGTCCCATGTGATCTGGTCGTCGAGCATCACGAAGCCGAGCTCGATCGCGCGGTAGAACTCGCCCAGGCTCGCGTACTGCCCGGGGCGCTCCGGATGGCCGGCGAACGACTTCGCCTTCATGTCGACGTCGTCGGGCATCTCGACTCTGCGGAAGGTGCTCACGTGCTTCTTGCTCAGGCGCTTCAGCTCGAGCTTGATCTCGTGCCCCTCGCGGTCCTTGTCGTTGTACCGGTGGAGCATCATGCTGGGATAGCCCGGCAGGAACTTGCGGTCGTAGAAGGTGATCCGCTCCCCGGCCCCGATCGCGACCAGGAGGTTGCGCACCAGGGCAAGATGCAGCATCTCCTCGATGGCGATGCCGGTCAGCGAGCGCAGCACGCCGCGCGGAGCCGACCACTGGGAGTGGCCGCCGACCTTGAGGGAGTAGAGCGAGAACAGGTACAGCGGGATCGTGGACATCTCCACCTGCGCCGCGGCGTGCAGGTGGTCGGCCAGGTCCTTGACCGTCTCGATCCCCCGCCGCGCGTCGACCGGGGCGATCGACGTGTCCTGCCGTGTGTCCTCGGCCGTGCTCATGGCGTTCATCGTGCGGTGTTCCTCTCCATCGGAGCCGGGACCGGCCCGGCCGGGTCGTGCGCCGCGCCGAGCCGTTCGGCGCGGGTCAAGAAGCCGAGCCCGGTCCACTTCCGCAGCCAGCCGGCGGGCACCGGGCCGGCGGCCCCGCCTCTGGCGAGCGTGTCCAGAGCAGCGAAGGGGCGCGGGCCGAGCTCGCGCACCACGAGCGCGTAGTCGCGCCGGGAGACGGCCAGGTGGACGGGCCGCGGCGCGGGCAGCGGCGGGTCGGCGCCCTCCCGGACGGCCGCCAGGTACTCGTGGGCGGGCCAGGTCAGCCGCAGCAGGCGCAGGCAGGGCACGGCCCGCAGGCCCGTCCCCGGCGGGACGCCGTCCTCCGTCCCGGGTGCCTCGGTGGCCTCGGTGACGGCCCGCTCGAACCGGGCCAGGTCGATGATCATGTCCGGCCAGTGCTCGGCGCCGTCCGGGCGGGTCTCCGCCAGGTGGGCGGCGAACCCCTCGTCCAGCCGGAACAGGGTGTAGGCGCGGGGCGGGTGCGCGTCCAGGTAGTCCAGGGCGAAGCCGTCGAAGACGTCCCGGCCCAGCAGGCGCACCAGGCCCGGATGCAGGCCGCGCATGGACTCCAGGAGCCGCAGCCGGTAGCCGCGCCAGTAGATCGCGAGCCGCTCCCGCGCGGTCAGCCGCGCCGACGCGGTGACGACGCGGGCGGCGTCGCCGGCCGGGCCGTCGGGATCGAGGATCGCGGCGTGCATCCACGACTGGATTCCGGCCAGCTCACCCATGGGTCGCCGGGACCGCCGCGGCGATCCGCCGCGCCTTGCCGAGTTCGGCCTCCAGGACGGGGAACGCGGGCAGCCGGTCGTCCCACTCCAGCAGGGTCGGGACGTCCCCGGCGGCCTGCACCGCCGTCCGGTACAGGTCCCACACCGGATCGGCGACGGGCGCGTCGTGGCTGTCGATGAGGTGGCTGCCGTAGTCGGTGTGCCCCGCCAGATGGATCTGCCCGACGCGGTCGAACGGCAGCGCGCGCAGGTACTCCGCCGGGTCGGAGTCGTTGTTCACCGACGACACGTAGACGTTGTTGACGTCCAGCAGCAGCCCGCAGTCGGCGTCCTCGGCCAGCCGGGACAGGAACTCCTGCTCGGGCATCGTGGACGCGGTGAACCCCGCGTAGGTGCTCGGGTTCTCCAGCAGCAGCCGGCGGCCGAGGAACTCCTGGACGACCCGGACCCGCGCCGTGACGTGCGCCAGCGCCTCCTCGGTGAACGGCAGCGGGAGCAGGTCGTGGGTGTTGCGGCCGAGGACGCCCGTCCAGCACAGGTGGTCGGACACCAGGACGGCCCGGACGGCGCCGGCGAGCGACCGCAGCCGCGCGAGGTAGCCGAAGTCGAGCGGATCGGTGCTGCCGATCGAGAGCGAGATGCCGTGCAGCACGATCGGGTACCGTTCCGCGACCTCGGCGAGGTCGCGGCGGCGGCGCCCCGCGGAATCCAGGTAGTTCTCCGAGATCGCCTCGAAGAATTCCACCGGCGGCGTGTGCCGCAGTACATATCCGATATGCGGGGAACGAAGTCCGATGCCGAATCCGAGTGATCGGGAGCCCGTCATTTCTTGGACTGCGCGGCGCCGTCGCCCGTCCTCTTCGCCGCGGATTCCTGCGGCGGCGGTATCTTCTCGTCGTCGATGTCGTAATGCGGGATCATCCCGTCGGGAATGCCCCCGCCCGGGGACGGCGCGAACGCCAGCCCGGCCCGGTACATGCGGTCCTCCATGAGCCGCCGCGCCTGCTTCCAGACGCTCTTGCCCTTCATCGGCCCGTTGCTGAAGACCCGGCTGACGTTGATCGGGACGGCGCAGCTGCCGTTGTACCGGCACGCCTGCTCACCGGGCCGCCACTGCTGCTCGTCGCTGCCGGCGTAGCCGCAGCCGCCCTGCCCGCGGCAGTTCCCCTCGCCGTGGCAGACGTGCCGCACGGTCGCGCAGTTGCCGGTCCCGGCCATGCGGGCGCCGCGGTCGATGTCGGAACCGCCGCACGCGTTGAGGCCCATGCAGACATGCTGCTCGAGTCCCTTGACCGGCGAGCCGCACGAACTCTCGCCGGAGCTCGCCGCGGGTGTTCCGGGGCTCACTCCGCTCATGTCGTATCTCAGTGCCTCCGCGTACTCCGGCGCGGACAGCACCTCCGTTCCCGCGTCCTCCCCATGCCCGTCGTACTGCCGCCCCGTGCCGCCCATGCATGCCCCCGAATTCGCCGGACCGATGCGTTTCCGCAGGTCACCCTTGCCGGAAGCCAAGATCGATAAGCCGGCGGGCGGGGGCGTTGGCGCGGGCATGGCCGAATCAGTGCCGGAAGGCGACCCGGCGTCGCCCGCGCCGGGCGGTGATTGGTCACATCACATCGAAAAGGTTGGGCTGGCCGGCGCGGTAGCGGCGGGCGTCCAGGTCTTTCAGGCCGTCCAGCTCTGGAGGCTGGTAGAGCGGCCAGATCTCGGCGGGGGCGGCGGGGGAGCCGGCGGCGTCCAGCAGGGCGTTCACGGCGGCCCGTCCCGATTCGTTCGCGCCTTCCATGGTGGCCAGGTCGATGCCCGTCCGGACGTAGTCGCCCGCCATGAACAGGTTCGGGATCTTCGTCCGGGGGTGCGGGCGGTTCTTCCAGCTCCCGACGGTGTTGACCATGAGGGGTTCGTCGTTGGCGTTGCGGCCGGTGGAGGGGTTCCAGCTGATCGCGGGGTCGAGGAACCACGAGTGCAGGAGATTGTCCGGGAGGACCGAGCGGCCGGTGTCCTCCAGATGGTCCTTCATCTGCGCCCAGACCTCCTTGGCGATCTGGGCGGGGCTGCACTGCTTGGCCGGCTTCCGGTAGAGGATTCCGGGGGTGTCCCAGTCGGAGATGTCCACCGACAGGCAGTCCAGGACGCTTCCGTCGCCGTAGTCGCCGGAGATGTCCCTGTCCCAGAGTTTGCTCTGCAGGACGGCGGTGATCTGCCACGGGGAGTCCATGAAGTTCACCTCCTGGCCGATGCCGTCCGGGGTGCGGCGCAGGAAGAGCTGCAGGCCGTTCATCCACTCGGTGTGCAGGTTCTTGAGGGACTCCAGGGCCGGGTCGAGGGCCAGGACGGCGGGGGAGACGAGTTTCCGCGCGCGTTCGACCGGCATCGCGGAGATGAACCAGTCGGCTTCGGCGCTGCGGCGCCGCCCGGCGGCGTCCACCAGGCGGACGGAGCCGATCCGGCCGGAGACGATGTCGAGGGCCTCCGCCGCCTGGTCCACCTCGAAGCGGACGCCGCGTCCGCGCAGATAGCTCACCCAGGGGTCGATCCATGCCTCGTTCGTGGGCCCGTTGAGCATGCGGGCCAGGCCGCCGTCGCTGCCGAGGCCGAGCCCCGACAACACGAACGCCTGGCCCATGGCGCCGACCGTCCTGGTGCTGGCGACCTCCTCCTTCACGGCCACCAGGCCGCGGGTGAGGAAGCGCGCCACGATCGCCTGGTAGTCGCGCGACCTGCCCTCGGCGCGCACGTAGTCCCACCACGGCACGTTCTCCCACTGGCCGAGGCGCCGCGCGTCGCTGCTGGTCACGTAGACGACGAACCGGTTGACGAACAGGGCCAGCTCGTCCGGCGGGATGGCGGCCGCCTGCTCGACGACGCCCGTCAGCGTCTCCTGCAGCGCGGCCAGGTCGAACCCGCCGCCCGAGCCGGAGAAGTCGGGCGTGATGATGTCCGAGCGGCCCCCGTTGCGGGCGATGCGCGTCGACGTCAGCGGGAACATGTTGTCGTGGACCCCGTTGGCGTTGCCCGCCACCGGGATGCGCCGCATCGTGTCCGGGACGTTGCGGTAGAAGCCGGGGAAGAAGCGGAAGCCGTGCTCCCCCTGGAGGTCGCGCCGCCCGCCCTTGCCGGTGCCCCGGACCGGGATGCTCCGGGCCTTCCCGCCGAGGGCCTTGCGCTCGAACACGGTCACGTCGAAGCCGCGTTCGACCAGTTCGTGGGCGGCGGCGAGGCCGGCCATGCCGCCGCCCAGCACCGCGACCCGCCGTTTCGGGGCCGCCGCGCGGGCGGACGGGACGGGCAGCAGCGCCGCCGCGCCCGCGGCCGCGGTGCCGTACAGGATCCGGCGCCGCGAGACGGGTGCGGCGGAGCCGTCGTGTGTCGGGTCGGGCATGGTCGCCGTCCTTCGGAGAGGGTGGTCGGGAGAGGGGGCGGTCAGGAGCGGGGGAGCCGCGGGGGAAGCGTCCGGATGTGCTCGATCAGGCCGAGCGAGCCGGGGACGGTGCGGCCGAGCGATTCGGGCAGCGCGAGAAGGCCGGCGTCCAGGATGAACGGGTCGACGACGTGGAAGCTGCGGTTGAGTCCCGGCCGCTTCCCGATGAGCCCGTCGGGCGTCGCGAGCAGCGACGACGGGCACGACAACGTGGTGGTGTCCGGGTAGGAGAAGAGGCCCGAGACGCGCCAGTCCGACAGTTCGATCGTGGCCATGCAGCCGTAGGTCGCGCCCGGCGTCGCGCGGCCCACGACGCCCTGCCAGGTCCCGTCGCCCTTCACCACGCCGCCGAGCAGGGTGGCGGTGCCGTCCGGCTCGTGCGAGACGCCCCACTCCCAGCCCGAGTAGCGCTGGTCGACGACGCTGAACCGGCCCCAGTTGTGGTCGTGGTAACCGCGCCAGCCGGTGACGTCGATTCGGGACGATCCGGGCGGCTCGAGCCAGCCCGTCACCCGGCTCGTGGCGACGGGCGACGACCAGTACATCGTCTGGTCGCCGTCGTAGCGGATGGGCCCGCCGGTCACCCCCGGCACCGCGTCGTCGAACCAGATGTCGCCCTTGGCGAAGAGCCCGTGCCAGGTCAGGTGGTAGCCGCGCGCGGGGTCGTAGACGAGGTCGCCGGCGCTGCTGCGCACGACCGGCCCGTCCGCCGCCGTCACGTCCAGCGCCGGCTCGGGGAGCACCAGCTTCTGCCCCTTCTCCGGGTACCAGAAGATCAGCGCGGTCGGGACGGGCGCGGTGAACAGCATCGCGATGAAGGTCCGGTGCGTCGCCGGGTCCATGACGTGCGCGTACCACCACTCGGTGGTGGAGCCGGGGTGCGGCCCGTCGTCGGACGGCTCGGCGAGCTTGCCGGGCACCTGCGTGAGGTCGGAGCGGGTGATGTCGGTGTGCGGGATCCAGGAGCCGGGATCGCCGTCGGCGCGCGCGGGCCGGCTGGTCGCGGCGGCGGCCGACAGCGAGGCGGCCAGGACCAGTGCCAGCAGGACGGCGAGATGCCGCCGCGGGGTGTCGGGACGTACCACGTTGAGCCTCCTCGGCCGAGCCCCCCGTGACGTCCGGCCCCTGGCGTGGAGCCGTGGACCGAGTGTGGTTCGGTCGCCGAACGCTGTCAAGCACTGTGTCGACACACTGTCCGATCGCGGCCGGGGCGGGTACGCTCGGCGCCATGGCGTCCACCACCCGGCCCCGCAGGAAGGTCCGCGAGCGGCGCGAGGACGTCCGGACCCGGGTGCTGCGGGCGGCGGCGGAGATGATGGCCGACGGCACGCCCTACACCGAACTGCCCGTCCAGCGGATCGCCGAGCGCGCCGACGTGGCCCGGTCGACGTTCTACCTGCACTTCCCCGACAAGAGCCGGCTGCTCATCGCGCTGGCCGAGCAGGCGGTCGAGGCGCTGTTCGGGGAGGCCGTGATCTGGTGGCGCGCCGACCACGCGGACGGGCCGGACGGCGTCGCGCACGCCATGCGGCAGATGATCGCCGCCTACCGCGAGCACCGCCGGGTCCTCGGCGCCCTGGCGGAGGTCGCCGGCTACGACCCGGACGTCGCGGCGTTCTGGCGCGACCGGATGCGGGGGTTCGCCGAGGTCGTGCGGGAGCGGCTCGACGCCGAGCGGCGCGCGGGCGCCGTCGACCCGGCGATGGACGTCCCGACGACCGCGCAGGTGCTGATCTGGATGGTCGAGCGGACGATCTCGGCGCACTGCCGCCACGACGAGGAGGCGGGCGACGAGCAGATCGCGCGCACACTGGCCCGCGCCATCTGGCTGACGGTCTACGGTGTGCGGCCCCCTTGATTATGGACAGCTGTCCAGACTAGATTCCACCTCGTGCACAGCGCCGATCTTCCTGAACTGGGCTTCTACGGGCTCGCCGGGCATTCGGGCAGCCCCCGCGATCTGGTCGGCGAGGTCGCCGAGGGGGAGCGGCTGGGCCTCGGCTCGGTGTTCCTCTCCGAGCGCTTCACCACCAAGGAGGCCGCCGCGCTCTCCGGCGCCGCCGCGGCGGTGAGCGAGCGCATCGGCATCGCCACCGCCGCCACCAACCACAACACCCGGCACCCGCTGCTGACCGCGACGTTCGCGACGACCGTGCACCGGCTGTCCGGCGGCCGGTTCGCGCTCGGCCTCGGCCGCGGCTTCGACATGCTCTTCGACGTCATGGGCCTGCCCCGCGTCACCACCGCGCAGCTCGACGACGTCATCGGCATCCTGCGGCGCCTGTGGCACGGCGAGGCGGTCGCCGGGCACGACGGGCCCGCCGGGACCTTCCCCTACCTCAGCCAGGACCCGTCCTTCGACGAGGACATCCCGGTCCTCCTCACCGCGATGGGGGAGCGGACGCTGGAGTTCGCCGGGCGGGTCGCCGACGGCGTCGTCCTGCACACCTTCTTCACCGACGAGACCCTCGCCAGGTCCGTCGCCGCGATCCGGCGCGGAGCGGACCGGGCCGGGCGCGACCCCGCGTCCGTCCGCGTCTGGTCGGTGCTCGCCACGGTCGGCGACCACCTGGACGAGGAGGCGCGGCTCCGCAAGCTCGTCGGCCGCCTCGCCACCTACCTGCAGGGCTACGGCGACCTGCTCGCCGGGGTCAACGGCTGGGACCCGGCGGTGCTGGCCCGGTTCCGCGCCGACGACCTCGTCGCGGGCTACCCCGGCGCCTTCGACGTCGTCGGCACCGCCGCCGACCTGCACCATGTCGCCGGGCTGATCCCGGACGAGTGGCTCGACGCGTCCGCGACCGGCTCCCCCGAACGGTGCGCGGCCCGCGTCCTTGACCAGTTCGGCGCGGGCGCCGACGGCGTCATCCTGCACGGCGCGACGCCCGCCGAGCTCGCCCCCGTGCTGGACGCCTACCGCCGCGTCCGCCCGGACGGCTTCGACGGCCTGCCCCGCAACCCCGGCCGGGCGCCGCGATGATCACGGCGCCGTGGCTCGGCGGCGTCCTGGACGGCCGCGTCGACGACGTCGCGATGGAGCCCATCGGGACCGGCCAGATCGGCTCGGTGTACCGGCTGAGCCTGGCGGGCAGCGGCGTCCCGGCCCGCCTCGTCGCGAAGCTGCCCATCGCCGACCCCGCCGTCCGGGCCATGCTCGGCGGCACCTACCGCACCGAGGTGCTCTTCTACCGCGACATCGCCGGGACGGTCCGCATCAGGACCCCGCACTGCCACCACGCCGAGATCGACCTCGACACGTTCGAGTTCGTCCTGCTCCTGGAGGACCTCGCCCCGGCGGTGCAGGGCGACCAGCTCGCGGGCTGCCCGCCCCGGCGGGCGCGCGACTGCGTCGCCGGCCTCGCCGGGCTGCACGGCCCGCGCTGGTGCGACCCGTCCCTCCTGGACGTCGACGGGCTGACCCGCCCGGACGCGGCGGATGCCGGGACCCTCGCCGAGGTCTACGGCCCCGCCGTAGAGATCTTCATCGACCGCTTCCGCGGCCGGCTCGGCGCCGCGGACGAGGACACGCTGCGCGGCACCGCGGACGCCGTCGGCCCGTGGCTGGTCGACCGGGCCGAGCGCTTCGGGCTCGTCCACGGCGACTACCGCCTCGACAACCTGCTCTTCCCGCCGGAGGGCGCGCCCATCACGGTCGACTGGCAGACCCTCACCATCGGGCTCCCCGCCCGCGACCTGTCCTACTTCCTGGCCACGAGCCTCGGCGTCGCCGACCGCCGCGCCCACGAACGCGACCTCGTCGCCCGCTACCACGAGGCGCTGCTCGCGCACGGCGTCCGCGACTACCCGCTCGGCCTCTGCTGGGACGACTACCGCTTCGCGCTCCTGCAAGCGCCGCTCATCATCGTCCTCGGCTGCGCCTACGGGACGCCCACCGAGCGCGGCGACGCCATGTTCCTCGCGATGAACGCCCGTGCCTGTACCGCGATCCGGGATCATTCATCCGAGTAGGGTCGGTCGGTGACTTCGACACTGCGCACCGACCGCCTGTTACTGCGTCCCTGGACCGCGGCCGACCGCGAGCCGTTCGCCGCGCTGAACGCCGACCCGCAGGTCATGGAGCACTTCCCCGCGCCGCTCACCCGCGCCGAGAGCGACGCGATGATCGACCGGGTCGAGGCGCGCTTCGCCGAGAGCGGGTTCGGATGGTGGGCCCTGGAGGTCGCCCGCACCGGCGAGTTCATCGGCTTCACCGGCCTGTCGGTGCCGCGCTTCGACGCCCATTTCACGCCGGCGGTGGAGATCGGCTGGCGCCTCGCCCGGCCCGCCTGGGGCCACGGCTACGCCACGGAGGCCGCCCTCCGTGCGCTGGGCTACGCCTTCGACGAGGCGCACCTCGGCGAAGTGGTCTCCTTCACCAGCGTCCCCAACGTGAGATCCCAGGCCGTCATGAAGCGCATCGGCATGACCTCCGACCCGTCGGACGACTTCGAGCACCCCCTCGTCCCCGAAGGCCACCGCCTGCGGCACCACGTCCTGTACCGCCTCACCGCCACGGCCTGGAAGGACGTTCGTCCCTGGTGACAGGGTCCGCCGTCGCCGAGAGTGGAGGCACGACGGAAGAGGGGGACGGATGGTGAACGTGAGAAACCCGCAGGCTCCCGACGTGGTCTTCGACGTCAGGGGCGACGTTCCGGACCGGTTCGCCGACGCGGCCAGGGAGAAGGTCGCCGCGGCGTTCCGGCAGGCGCCCGAGCCGGTGCTGTTCGCCCGCGTCAAGCTGGCCACCGCGCCCGACCCGGCGGTCGAGCGCCCGGCGATGGCGCAGGCCACCGTGGACGTCAACGGGCGCCCCGTCCGGGTGCACGCGGCCGCCGCGACGATGCAGGAGGCTATCGACCTGCTGCCCGACCTGCTGCGCGCCCGGTTCGAGCGGATCGGCGGCCGGCGCGAGGCGTCCCGCGCGCCGAAGGCCGGACGCCCCGCGCACCGGCCCGCGCGGCACGTCCGGCCGCCCGGCGAGCGGGAGATCGTGCGCCGCAAGACGTTCGCGCCCGACACCCAGACCCCGGACGAGGCCGCGTTCGACATGGACCTCATGGACTACGACTTCTGGCTGTTCGCCGACGCCGGGACCGGGCAGGACGCCGTCCTCTACCGGGCGGACGGCGGCTACCGGATCGCGCTGGCCGACCCCGGGGCCGACCGGGACGGGCCGGTGGCGGTCCCGCTGAGCGTCAGCCCGCACCCGGCACCGCGCATCGGCGAGCGGGAGGCGATCGAGCGGCTGGAGGCGCTCGGCCTGCCGTTCCTGTTCTTCGCGGACGCCGGCACCGGACGCGGCAGGATCCTCTACCACCGCTACGACGGCCACTACGGCCTCCTGGAGTCCACGCCGTAGCCCGCGCGAAGGACGCCGCCCCGGCCGGACCGGGGCGGCGTTCCCGTTGCACGAACCCGGCGTCGGCGTCAGAGGGTCTCGCGGTGGGCCGTCAGAGGGTCTCGCGGTGGGCCAGGGCCGACCAGCTCTCGTCCCACAGGGCCTCGCGGCGGCGATCGCCGCGGCGGCGGGTGACGAGGTACAGCGCGAGCAGGGGGAGGCCGATGGCCGCGGCCGTCACCGCGCCGGTCACGGCCGTGGTCGCGATGGTGTCGGTCCGGGTGCGGGGCGAGCGGGCCAGGGCGCCGGACCCGTCCACCCAGATCTCGCGGCGCATGCCCGGCTTCACGGACGTGTCCGCCGGGACGACCGCCGTGCGAAGGCGGCCGTCGGGGGACGTCCAGGACAGTTCCGCGTAGGCGTGCCGCAGCCCCGGGCCGTCCTGCCGGTTCAGCCGGGTGACGCGGGCGTCGATCCGGTGGTTGGCGGCCTGCGCCAGTTCCGCCCGCACGCCGTGCCGGTACGCCTGCGCGGCGAGCGCGGCGGACGCCGGCGGCGCGAGGCCCGCGAACAGGGCGATGGCGCCGACACCGGCCGCCCACTGGCGGCGGTCGACGGTGCGGCGCAGGTCGTTGCGGTCGAAACCGAACCGGCGGCGGACGCGTCCGAGCCTTCCCATCTCTCCTCCTCTCCCCTGACGGTAATCGCCGGTCAAAATCCCCGGCAGGTCCGGAGGTCCCGGGGCACGGGACCTTCGTCCCCTTCTGTACGGGTACCGGGGCGCGCAGACTGGACGGCAGGGAGGCACCCATGAACGGCGAAGAGGAGACACGGTGGCCGCACATCCTGTTCGGTTATGACGGGACGGCGGAGAACGACGCGGCCCTGCGCTGGGCGGTCGAGGAGGCGAGGCTCCGGCGGATCGGGCTGGTGATGTGCCACTGCTGGCACTGGCCCTACCCGGCCGGCCACACCGACCCCGCCATCGAGGCCATCATGAAGCGGGCGGGCGCGAACCTGCTCGACCACGGCGTCCGGCTGGCCTACGAGCTGGGCGTGCCGGGCGCGGTCCGCAAGCGGCTGCGGCGCGGGCCCGCCACCGAGGCGCTGCTGCGGGGCGCCGCCGGGGCCGAGCTGATCGTGGTCGGCGCGCCCGGACCGGCCGGGCCGGGGGCGACGGCGCTGGAGCTGCCGGGCCGCTCCCCGCGCCCGGTGATCGCGGTCCGCGGCGGCGGCGTGCCGCGCCGGGTCGTGGTGGGCGTCGACGGGTCGCCCGGCTGCGGGCCGGCGCTCGGCTTCGCCGCGCAGGAGGCGGCGCTGCGCGGCTGGGAGCTGCGGGTCGTGCACGGCTGCTGGGAGCCCGGCGCGGTCGCCGAGTCCGAGCTCGCGCTGTTCCACGACCGGGCGCTGCTGGAGCGGACCCGCGCGGCCGAGCTGGACGCGGCCGTCGCGCCGTGGCGCAGCCGCTACCCGGACCTGCGCATCGAGATGTCGCCGCTGCTGGAGCGGCCGTTCGACGCCCTCCAGGACGCCGCGCGGGACGCCGGCCTGATCGTGCTCGGCGAGCGGGGAACCGGCGCCGGCCCGCTCGGCGCGACCGCCGCCGCGATGCTGCGCCGCGCCCGGCGCACCGTCGCGATCGTGCCGGGACGAAGGTCCCGGGAAGCGCGGACCGTCGCCTCTGATCACCGCGTCCCGGCCCGGCAAGGATAGGAACCGACGGAGGGAGCGACGATGAGCGATCGACGCGGTGTGGTCGTCGGCTACGACGGGTCCCGGCAGAGCGAGGCGGCCGTCCGGTGGGCGGCCGAGGAGGCGCGGCTGCGCGGCGTGCCGCTGACCGTGGCGCACGCCTGGGAGGCGTTCACGGCCGTCGGGCCGATGGCGGTCCCGGTGGCCGACCTGCGGGCGGCGGCGCAGGAGATCGCCGCGGAGGGCGCGAAGCTCGCCCGCGAGGAGACCGGCGACGTGCACGCCGTCCTCGGCCGCGGCGGGCCCACGACCGCGCTGCTGGAGGCGTCCCGCGACGCCGAACTGGTCGTGGTGGGCTCGCGCGGGCGCGGCGGGTTCGCCGGCCTGGTGCTCGGCTCGACCGGCCTGGAGCTCGCCGGGCACGGCCCGTGCCCGGTCGTGGTCGTCCGGGAACCGCGGGCCGACGGGCCGGTCGTCGTCGGGGTGGACGGCTCCGCCGCCTCGCTGGAGGCGCTCGGCCTGGCGTTCGCCGAGGCCGGGCTGCGCGGCGCCGAACTCCTCGCGGTGGTCGCCTGGCCCGCCGACGCCGGCCCCGGAGGCGCCCCGCTGGTGGACGCCGAGGCGCTGCGCGAGGTCGCGCGGGAGCGGCTCGGCCGGCTCGTCGAGCCCTGGCGGGAGCGGTACCCGGCCGTCCCCGTCCGGACCGAGGTGTTCATCGGCCCGCCGCGCGAGGTGCTGCTCGCCGCGGCCAGGGACGCCCGGCTCCTCGTCGTCGGGTCGCGCGGGCTCGGCGGATTCCGCGGCCTGCTGCTCGGCTCGGTCAGCAACGCGCTGCTGCAGCACGCCGCCTGCCCGGTCGCCGTCGCGCACGCACCCCGCGGCTGACCGGCCCGTCCCGGGCCGCCGCTACTCGGCGACCAGCGCCTCGGTGGCGTGCAGGGCCGGGCCGGTCGGCAGGTCCGGGTCGAGGATCAGCTGCAGCAGCAGGCCGTCCAGCATCGCGGTGAACAGCATCGCGGTGCCCTCGCGGCGCTCGTCCGGCCAGTCCGGGCACAGCTGGCCGAGCCGGGCGGCGATCCGGGCCCGGACGGCGCGCGACCAGTCCCGCCGCTCGGCGCCCATCCGCGGGTCGCGCAGCGCCCTGGCCAGCAGTTCGGCCGCGAGCCGCAGGTTGCGCTCGCCCGCCGCCATGCGCGGGACGAGGTCGCGCAGCGCGCGCAGCGCCGCCGGGGTGTCGGGCGCGGCGAGCATCGCGTCCACCACCGGGTCGACGACCATCTCGCCGGCCCGCTGCGCGACCGCGACGTGCAGGCCCGGCAGCCCGTTGAAGTAGTGGTGGAGCAGCCCCGGGCGGGTTCCGGCGCGGTCGGTGACGGCCCGCGCCGTCACCGCGGGCCAGCCGCCCTCGGCGAGCAGGTCGAGACCGATCCGCACGAGCTGGTCCCTGCGCGCCCGCCCGCGGGGAGTCGACGCGCCGCTCCCACCGGCGGGGTCCTGGTGGGTCATGCCGCCAAGCTATCCCAGCCGTTGCACCGTGCAAAGATCGTCGCGGGCCGGCGGCGCGACTGGCCGCCGCGGGGGCGGGTAGGGGCCCCGCCATGGCCGATGCCGTGCTCTTCGACGTCGACGGGACACTCGTCGATACCAACTACCTGCACGCCACCACCTGGTGGCAGGCGTTCCGGCAGTACGGCCACACGGTCCCGATGCGGAACATCCACCGGGCGATCGGCATGGGCTCCGGCAAGCTGCTCGACCACCTGCTGCCGGACGGCCGGGACCGCGCCGGCGACGACGCGATCGCGTCGGCGCACACGGCCCTGTACGCGCAGTTCTGGTCGCGGCTCGCCCCGTTCGACGGCGCCGCCGACCTGCTGCGGGCCTGCGCCGGGCGGGGGCGGCGGGTCGTCCTCGCCAGCTCCGCCGCCGTCCCGGAGCTGGCGGCGCTGCGCGCGGCCCTGGACGCCGACGACGCGGTCGACGCGGCCACGTCCGCCTCGGAGGTGGGGGAGAGTAAACCCGCCCCGGACCTCGTGGAGCTGGCGCTGGAACGCGCCGGGGTGCCGGCCGGGCGCGCCGTGTTCGTCGGCGACACCCGCTGGGACGTCGAGGCCGCCGGACGCGCCGGAATGCGCTGCGTGTGCGTCCTCACCGGCGGCTGGAGCCGGGAGGAGCTGCGGACGGCGGGCGCGGCGGCCGTCTACGACGACCCCCGCGCCCTCCTCGCCGGCCTCGACGCGAGTCCGCTGGCCTGAGGCTCAGGACTGCGCGCGCTCGCGCTCGGCGCGCAGCTGCATCGCCACGTCGATGATCATGTCCTCCTGGCCGCCGACGTAGCCGGCCTCGCCGACCTTCTGCAGGATCTCGTGCGTCGGGACGCCGTAGCGCTCGGCGGCCCGCTCCGCGTGCAGCAGGAAACTGGAGTACACGCCCGCGTAGCCCTGCGTGATCGCGCCCCGGTCGGCGAACGGCAGCCGGTGCAGGAACGGCTTCACGACGTCGTCCGCCGCCGCCATCGCGCCCTGCACGTCCACGCCGGTCGGGACGCCGAGCCGCTCGAACGTCGCCACCAGCACCTCGGTGGGGGAGTTGCCCGCCCCGGCGCCGAGCGCGCACAGCGCCCCGTCGATCTGCCGGGCGCCGTTCTGCTGCGCCAGCACCGAGTTCGCGACGCCCAGCGACAGGTTCTGGTGCCCGTGGAACCCGACCTGCGCCTCGTGCCCGATCTCCTTGACCAGCGCGCTGATCCGCTCCTGCGCCTCACCGAGGACGAGCGCGCCCGCGGAGTCGACGACGTACACGCACTGCGCGCCGCCGTCCACCATGATCCGGGCCTGCTTCGCCAGCTCCTCCGGCCCGACCCGGTGCGACAGCATGAGGAACCCGACGGTCTCCATGCCGAGCTCGCGGGCGGCGGCGAAGTGCTGCAGCGACACGTCCGCCTCGGTGCAGTGCGTCGCGACCCGGGCGACCGACGCGCCCGCGTCGTGCGCCATCTTCAGGTCGTGGACGGTGCCGAGGCCCGGCAGCAGCAGGACGGCGATCTTGGCGCGGGTCGCCTCGTCCACGGCGGCGGCGACGAGCTTGACGTCGTCCTCCAGTGAGAAGCCGTAGTTGAAGGACGAGCCGCCGAGGCCGTCGCCGTGGGTGACCTCGATGACCTCCACACCGGCCGAGTCCAGCGCGTGCACGACCCCGCGGACCTGCTCCTCGGTGAAGCGGTGCGCCATCGCGTGGCTGCCGTCCCGCAGCGTCGAGTCGGTGATCCTGATCTTGTCCGCGGTCACGATGCCACCTTCCTGCGCGCGATCTGCTCGCCCACCCGGGCGGCGGCCGCGGTCATGATGTCGAGGTTGCCGGCCCACGGCGGCAGGTAGTCGCCGTTCCCGCGGACCTCCAGGAACACCGCGACCCGGGCCATCCCGTTCCAGATGTCGCGGGGCTCGTCGAACTGCGGCTCGGCGCGCAGCGTGTAGCCGGGCACGTAGACGGCGACCTCGGCCACCATCTTCTCGATCGACTCCTGGATCGCCGCGGTGTCGGCGTCCGACGGGATCGCGCAGAACACCGTGTCCCGCATGATCATCGGCGGGTCGACCGGGTTCAGGATGATGATCGCCTTGCCCCGGGCGGCGCCGCCGACATCCTCGATCGCGCGGGCCGTGGTCTCGGTGAACTCGTCGATGTTCGCGCGGGTGCCCGGACCGGCCGAGCGGGACGCGATCGACGCGACGATCTCCGCGTACGGAACCGGGACGACCGACGACACCGCGTGCACGATCGGGATCGTCGCCTGCCCGCCGCAGGTGATCATGTTGAGGTTCGGTGCGGCCGACAGCGTGTCCAGGTTCACCGGCGGGCACACGAGCGGCCCCGCCGCGGCGGGCGTCAGGTCGATCGCCGTGATCCCCGCCTCCTCGTAGCGGGGGGCGTTCGCCAGGTGCGCCTTCGCCGAGGTCGCCTCGAACACGATGTCGGGCAGCGTCGGCTGCTTCAGCAGCCAGTCCACGCCCTCCGCCGACGCCGGCACGCCCAGCTTGCGGGCGCGCTCCAGCCCGTCCGACTCCGGCACCACGCCGATCATCGAGTGGACGTCGATCAGCTCGCTGCGCATCAGCTTGACCAGCAGGTCGGTACCGATATTGCCCGGCCCGACGATGGCCGCGGTCAACTTGCTCACTGTGCCGGGCTTCTGCGAGGGGGCGGCCCCCCGCGCCCCCCGGTTCGCTTCGCTCATTTCTGCTCCTTTCCGAACCGGGCGGTAACAGAACCGATCCCGGCGAACGTCGCCGTCAGAGTCTCGCCGGGCGCGACCGGCACGGCCGCGGTGATCGAGCCGGGCAGCACCACGTGCCCCGCCTCCAGCGTCACGCCGCGCTCCCCGAGCACGTTGGCCAGCCACACCAGCGCGTTGATCGGCGAGCCCAGCACCGCGCCGCCCGCGCCGGTGTCGATCAGGTCGCCGTCGCGGCGCAGCAGGCAGCCCATCAGCGACAGGTCCAGGTCGTCCAGCCGGACGGGCCGGGTGCCGAGCACGACGCCGCCGCTGGAGGCGTTGTCGGCGATCGTGTCCGGCAGGGTGATCTTCCAGTCCGCGATGCGGGAGTCGATGACCTCCAGCGCCGGCAGCACGTAGTCCACGGCGGCGACGGCGTCGGCCGCCGTCGCGCCCGGCCCGGCGAGCGGGCGGCCCAGCACGAACGCGATCTCCGGCTCGATGCGGGGCTGCAGGAACCGGCCCGTGTCGATCGGGGCGCTCTCCGGCAGGAACATCGTGTCCAGCAGGACGCCGAAGTCCGGCTGGTCCACGCCCATCTGGCGCTGCATCGCCGCCGACGTCAGCCCGACCTTGTGGCCCTTGATCCGCGCGCCGGCGGCCGTCCACGCCTGCACCTGGGCGAGCTGGACCGCGTAGGCGTCGGCCACCGACATGCCCGGGTGGTCCTTGGTCAGCGGCGAGATGGGAGTGCGGGCGGCGTACGCGTCCAGCAGTGCCGCCGCCGCCTTCTCCACGGAACCCGGGTCCATTGGGGCCGTCCTTTCGTTTGTCTGCCGTGGCCGAGCCTCCCCCGCCCGGGGCACGGGGGGCAACGCGCGCGTCCCGCGTGGTGGGACACATCTTCTACAGTGGGGCCGTGCCGCCCGATGACAGCTACCTGCGCCGCGCCGTCGCGGTGCTCACCGCGTTCCGGGCGGACGACGACGGCCTCGGCGCCGCCGAGATCGCCCGCCGCAGCGGCCTGCCCAAGTCGACCGCCCACCGCATCGCCCTCGACCTCGCCGGGGCGGGCCTCCTGGAGCGGGACGGGGCACGGGTGCGGCTCGGGCTGCGGCTGTTCGAGATCGGGCAGCGGGTGCCGCGCCAGCGGGTGCTGCGGGACGCGGCCGTCCCCTACATGTCGGACCTGCGGGAGGCGACCCGGCAGACCGTCCACCTCGCGGTGCTGGAGGGCACCGAGGTCGTCTACGTGGAGATCCTCGGCTCACCGGGCGGCCCCCGGATGCCGTCGCGGATCGGCGGGCGGCTGCCCGCGCACGTGACCGGGGTGGGCAAGGCGATCTTGGCGTTCTCGCCGCCGGAGGCGGTGCGGGCCGTCCTGGACGCGGGGCTGGTCAAGCTGAGCGAGCGCACCGTCGTCGCGCCGGGGCTGCTCGCGAAGGAGCTGGAGCGGATCCGCGGCGAGGGCGTCGCCTACGACCGGGAGGAGTCCGGCGCCGGGATCGTGTGCGCGGCCAGCCCCGTCCTCGGCGCCGACGGCCGGGCCATAGGCGCCCTTTCCGTCTCGGGCTGGTCGACCGAACTACGCCTGACGGCGGTCGCCCCGGCCGTCCACACCGCCGCCCTGACCCTCTCCCGCACCCTCTCCCACTGACCTGCCGTCTTGTTGATCTGCGGCGTGTTGTTGTTATCCGGCCGCTCATAACAACAACACGCCGCAGATCAACAACGGGGGCGGTCCGGGGGGAGGTGGCGGGCCAGGAGTTCGGCCAGGTGCTCGCTGGTGCGGTTCGCCAGGTCGGTCAGCTGGGTGCGGCAGCTGAAGCCGTCGGCCAGGACTACCTCGTCCTCGCCCGTCGCGCGGACGGCCGGCAGGAGCCGGGTTTCGGCGACCGCCACCGAGACGTCGTGGTGGCCCTTCTCGACGCCGAAGTTCCCGGCGAGGCCGCAGCAGTCGCCGACCCGGGCGACCCGCGCGCCCGCCCGCTCCAGCAGCGCGGCGTCCTTCGTCCAGCCCATGACCGCGTGGTGGTGGCAGTGCGGCTGCGCGATGCCGGAGACGCCGGACAGGTCGGGCGGCGTCCAGTCCCCGGTCTCGGTGAGCAGCTCGGCGAGCGTGCGGGTCGCGGCGGCCACCTCGCGCGCGGCGGCGGCGTCCACGCCGCGCAGCAGTTCCCCGGCGTCCGAGCGCAGCACGCCCGTGCAGGACGGCTCCATGCCGACGACCCTCGCGCCGCGCCGGACATGGGGGAGCAGCGCCCGGACGGTCCGCCGGGCCTGCGCGCGCGCCCCGTCCAGCTGGCCGGTCGAGATCCACGTGATGCCGCAGCACACCGGGTCCTCGGTGACCGTCACGCGGTAGCCGGCGTGCTCCAGCACCCGCACGGTCGCCTTGCCGACCTCGGGGGAGAACGCGTCGGTGAAGGTGTCCACGAACAGGACGACGTCGCCGTGCCGGCCCTCGGGGCTGCGGTGGGAGGCGAACCAGCGCCGGAACGTCACGGGCGCGAACGCGGGCAGCGACCGCCGCCGGTCGATCCCCGCGCCCCAGGCGAGGAGGGGTTTCAGGGCGCGCGACCGCATCACCGCGTTGACCGCCCTGATCGACGCGGGCGCCTTGGCCGCCAGCCGCGTCCAGCGGGGGAGCCAGCCCAGCGCGTAGTGGACGCGCGGCCGGATCCTGCGCCGGTACCGCTGGTGCAGCGCCTCGGCCTTGTAGGAGGCCATGTCGATCCCGGTCGGGCAGTCGGACGCGCACCCCTTGCACGACAGGCACAGGTCGAGGGCGTCGTGCAGCGCGTCGGACTTCCAGCCGTCCGGGCCGAGCTTCCCGCTGACGACCTCCTGCAGGACGCGCGCCCGCCCCCGCGTGGAGTCCTTCTCCTCGCGGGTCGCGAGGTAGGACGGGCACATCACGCCGCCCGCCGCCGTGTTGTCGGCGCGGCACTTGCCCACGCCCGTGCATCGGTGCACGGCCCGCGACAGGTCGCCGCGATCGTCCCGGTAGGCGAGACCGAGCCCCCGGTTCAGCGGGACGAGCTGCACGGCGCGCACATCGGCGTCCACCAGCGCCGGACGGACGATCACCCCGGGGTTCAGCACGTCATCGGGGTCGAAGACGTCCTTCACGGCCGCGCACAGCGCCAGCGCCTCGGCGGTGTACATGTGCGGCAGCAGCTCGCTGCGGGCCCGCCCGTCGCCGTGCTCGCCGGACATCGTGCCGCCGTGCCGCGCCGCGAGCGCCGCCGCCTCGTTCAGGAAGTCGCGGAAGATCCGGGTGCCCTTCGCCCGGCCGAACGGGAAGTCGATCCGCACGTGGATGCACCCGTCGCCGAAATGCCCGTACGGGACGCCGAACAGCCCGTACTCGTCCAGCAGCGCCTCGAACTCGCGCAGGTAGGCGCCGAGCCGCTCGGGCGGGACGGCGGCGTCCTCCCATCCCGCGTGGGCCTGCTCGCCGTCCGGCGTGCGCGCGACGAGCCCCGCGCCGTCCTCGCGGATCCGCCACAGCGCCTCGGCGAGCGCCATGTCCTCGACGACCATCGAGTCGGCGCAGCCGGAGTCGCCGGCGACCTTCCGGGCACCGTCGCGCAGGCCCCCGATCTCGGCGCCGGCGAGCTCCACCAGCAGCCACCCCGACCCCTTCGGCAGCGGCGGGACGGCGTCGGCGCCGCGCCGCTCGCGCATGACCGCGGTGATCCGCGAGTCGAGCCCCTCGCACGCCACCGGCCCGTGCGGCAGGATCGCCGGGACCGCGTCGGCGGCCTCCGCCATCGACCCGTAGCCGAGCACGACCAGCACGCGGCACGCGGGCTCCCGCACCATCCGCACCCGCGCCGCGAGCGTCAGCGCGAGCGTCCCCTCGCTGCCGACCAGCGCCCGCGCGACGTCGAACCCCTTCTCCGGCAGCAGATGCTCCAGCGAGTAGCCGGACACCTGCCGCCCGAACCGCCCGAACTCCGTCCGGATCAGCGCCAGGTTCTCGCCCACCAGCCCGCGGAGCCGGTCGAGCAGCGCGCTCTGCGCGGCCGCTCCGGGCACATCGCCCAGTCGCAGCCGCTCCCCGGACCCGGTGACCACGTCCAGGCCCAGCACGTTGTCGCTCGTCCGCCCGTAGCCGAGCGCCCGCGACCCGCACGCGTTGTTGCCGATCATCCCGCCGAGCGTGGCCCGCGTCCGGGTGGACGGATCGGGCCCGAACCGCAGCCCGTGCTCCGCCGCCGCCTGGTGCAGCCGCGCCTGCACGATCCCCGGCTCGACCAGCGCCGTCCCGGCGCCGGGGTCGATCTCCAGCACCCGGTTCAGGTGCCGGCTGACGTCCACGACGACGCCCGGCCCGACCGCGTTGCCCGCGATGGACGTCCCGGCGCCGCGCATCGTCAGCGGGACCCCGGCGTCGCGGCACACCCCGAGCACGGCCGGAAGCTCCGCGACGTCCCGGGGCGTCACGACCACCGCCGGCGGCACCCGGTACAGCGACGCGTCGGACGCGTACATGGCCCGCGCGAGCGCCGAGTCGTCCACCCCGCCGACCCCGGCCCCCCGCAGCGCCTCCACAACCCCGCGATGATCGTCCACCGAACGTCCCTCCCCGCGCCGAACCCTTGGCAGCGACGCTAGTACCCGGCGCCGGGGCACGGCGCGGGGTCCCCGCGCGAAAAAGTCCGGTCAGCGCGCGGTGAACACCCCGTACAGCTCGGGGTGCCGCTTGGCCAGCGGATCCAGGTGGCGGCCCATCATCTTGTCGTTGGACTCGCGGAGATCCAGTTCGATGAGGAGCTGCTCCTCGAACCCGGGGCGGGTCCAGTAGCCGGTCGGGTACCGCATCACCGCGATCGGCTGGCCGGGGACGAAGTCGTCCGCCCGCACGACCTGGCTGCCCAGGCCGGCCGGGTCGTCCAGCCGGTTCACCGACACCAGGTGGACGCGGTTCTCCTCGGTCCGCTCGGTGGCCGCGACGTGCATGGCGTCCGGGGTCGTCCACGTGGTCGGGTGGACGATCACCTCCGCGCCGCCCAGCGCCAGCGCGCGCGCCGCCTCCGGTACCCACACCTCCTCGCCGATCATGAAGCCGATCCGGCCGATCGGGGTGTCGGCCACCGTGAGCGCGTCGCCCGGGGACGCCCAGGCGCGGTCGGCGTCGGTGAGGTGGGTCTTGCGGTACCGGTGCGCGAGCTCCCCGGCGTCGTCGATCAGGTGGACGGTGGAGTGGTACGCGCCCCCGGCCTCCTCGACGAGGTTCACCGCGACCCACACCTTCGCCTCGGCGCACGCCGCCGCCAGCCGCGCCAGGACGCCCCGCGATACCTCGGCGGCCCGCGCCGGATCGGCGGCGACCTCGCCGGGCGCGAAGCAGAACAGCTCCGGCAGCACGCCGAGCCGGGCGCCCGACGCACCCGCGTGCGCGATCTGGCCGAGCGCGCGCAGGACCGTCCACTCGCCGCTGCGGAACCAGCTGACCTGCATCACGGCGACCGGCAGCGGGCGCGGCGGCATGCCCGCCGGCGCGGGCCCGTACATGGCGGCGGCCGGCACGTCGTGCAGGGGCGCCGTCAGCAGCCCGTACAGCTCGGGGCGCCGCCAGGCGAACAGGTCGCCGACGCCCGGCATCCGCTTGTCGCGGGCCTGCGCCGGGTCGATGTCGGCGACGACGAGGCCGGGCTCGGTCTCGCCCGCGTCGGCGAGCCGGGTGCCGTCCGGCGCGACGATCTGGCTGCCGCCCATCCACGGCCACTCCAGCTCGGGCCCGCCGACCGTGTTGGCGGCGATGTGGAACACCCGGTTCTCCATGGCCCGCAGCGGCACGTGCACCCGGAACTCGTCGGGCCCGCGCGAGTTCAGCGAGTTGCAGAGGATCTCGGCGCCGAGCAGGCCGAGCGCGCGCGGCGTGTCCGGGACGATGCCGTCCGCGCACAGCAGCAGCCCGATCCGGCCCAGCTCGGTGTCGAAGACCCGGTACGGCTCGCCGCCCGGCTCGAAGAGCGTGTACTCGTAGTCCCACAGGACGTGCTTGTTGTGCACACCGATGACCTCGCCGTCCGGCCCGATGAGGACGGAGGCGATGTGCACGACCGGCTCGGCCGCGCCGCGCAGGTCCACGCCCACCGCGATGTGGACGCCGAGTTCGGCGGCGGTGGCGCGCAGGCCCGACACGAACGGGCCGTCCAGGTCCTCGCTGCGCCGCCAGCACTCGTCCCGGCCGGCGTGGTCGCGCACCCGGTTGGCGTTCTCCGGGAGCACCACCAGGCGGGCGCCCTCGGCGGCGGCCCGGCGGACGTAGCCGTCGCACAGCGCCAGGTTCGCCACCGGGTCGGTCCCGGAGAAGAACTGCGCCGCCGCGACTCGCACCAGTGGCATGGAGGTCTTCCTTCTCTGTTCGTCCGGCATGGCGGAGGTCCCGGTCACAGCGTCGCCAGCAGGCGTCCGGCGCCGGGCACGCGGTCGGTGATCCCGTTGCTGCGGTAGGCGTGCCACAGGGTGGCCGCGTTGATGGCGACGACCGGCTTGCCCAGCTCCTCCTCCAGCTCGGCGGCGACGCCCATGACCGGCAGGTTCGTGCCCGCCTGGACGAGCGCCTCGACGTCCGGGCCGTCCACCTCGGCGAAGGCGGCGCGCAGCTCGGCCCGGGTCACGTCCGCGATGGACGTCGCCGAGCCGCACTTCAGCCCGCGCACCGCCGCGACGTCGTACCCGAGCTGGGTGAAGAACCCGCGGACCTGCTCGTCGGCGACCGGCTGGTAGGGCGTGACGACGCCGATCCGCGACACCCCGAGCCGGGACAGCGCGGCGTGGCAGGCGGACGCGCCGGTGGTGACGGGCAGCCCGGACAGCTCGCCGATCCAGCGCTCGAACTCGGCGTTGCCGTCGACGCCGCCCCAGAACGTCTCGGCGCTCATGCCCATCACCAGGTGGTCGGGCTCGCAGGTCAGCACCGACTCGACCGCCGCGCCGATCTCGCGGCGCAGGCCCTCCAGGAACGCCTCGAAGCTCGCGTCGTCGGTGAGGGCGCCGTCGCGGATCAGGATGCGGCCGGCGTGGAACGACACGCCCGGCACGCGGTGGCGGTAGTACTCGTCCTCCACCACGGTGTTGGTCGACGGGACGATCACCCCGAAGACGAGGCGGTCGGCGAGGACGGTGGTCATGGCGTCTCCGTAGCGGGTTCCGTGGGCTCGGGGAACCGGGCGGCCAGGCCGGGCAGCCCGAGCAGGTCGTTCAGTTCGGTCCAGGTCATGGCGGGATCGGGGGCGCGGCCGTCGCGCAGGATCGCGCGGTAGGCATCGCGCGTGGCGGCGGCGCCGGCCAGCGCGGCCGTGACCGGGTACAGCACCAGGCGGGCGCCGGCCTTGCCGAGGACGTCGAGGGGGTCGCCCGGCGGCCCGGCCGCCGAGCAGTTCACCACCAGCGGCAGGCCGCGGGCGGCGTCCCGGACGTCGCGGACGGTCGCGGCGTCGACGGCGCCCTCCACCATGATGGCGTCGGCGCCGGCCGCGGCGTAGGCGGCGACCCGGCGCAGCATCTCGGCCGCCCCGGCGGGGCGCAGCGCGTCGGTGCGCGCGATCACCACGAGCCGGCGGCGCGCGGCGACGGCGGCGCGCAGCCGCGCGACCGCCACGGGCAGGTCGACCAGCCGGACGCCCGGCTGGTGGCCGCAGCGCTTCGGCTGGACCTGGTCCTCCAGGTGCAGCGCCGCCGCGCCCGCCCGCTCGTAGCGGCGGACGGTCTCGGCGACCTGCGGCGGGTCCCCGTAGCCGGTGTCGGCGTCGGCGATCACCGGCAGCGCGGTGCCGGCGACGACGCGGCCCAGCGCGTCCAGCATGTCGGTGCCGCCGACGAAGCCGAGGTCGGGCAGGCCGAGCGAGGCCGCGCTGACCAGCGCGCCGGACAGGTGGACGGCCGGGAACCCGGCGGCTTCGGCCAGCCGCGCGGTGAGCGCGTCGTGGCAGCCGGCCGCGGGGATCGGCGGGCCGGTGTTCAACCCCGCCCGGAGCTGGTCGCCCGGATGCGTCTCCATGCCGCTCATGCCTCCCACCGGTCCAGGATCTCGGCGGTGCCGTGGACGTCGGCGTACTTGGCGCCGAGGTCGAACAGTGCGGCCTCGTGCGGGCGCGGGTCGCGGTCGGCGACCGCGTCGGCGACCACGGCCGGCCGCAGCCCGTGGCACAGCGCGTCCACGGCGGTCGCCCGGACGCAGCCGCTGGTGCTGACCCCGGTGATCACCACCGAGTCGGTGCCGAGCGCGGTGAGCGTGCTCGCGAGCGGGGTGCCGAAGAAGGCGCTGGGGTACTGCTTGCGCACGGTCAGGTCGCCGGGCTCGGGGACGAGCTCGTCCGGCGGCAGGCCCCACGGCGAGCCCTCGTCGAACAGCCGCAGCGCGGGCACCTTGCGGTAGAAGAGGCCGCCGTCGGCCCCGCCGGGCGCGTAGCCGGCATAGGTGAACACCACGGGGTGTCCGTGCTCGCGGGCGGCCCGCGCCAGCCGCGCGACGCGCCCGACGATCGCCGGGGCGGGCGGCGCGTACAGCGGGCTCTCCTGGGAGAGGTAGGCGCGCACCAGGTCGACGATGAGAAGCGCCGGCCTGGTGCCGGGGCCGAGCCGCGCGCCGAAGCCCGCCTCGCGGTAGTCCTCGGCGAGGTCGGCGCCGGCGGGGTCAGACATCGAACTGGATCGCCGCGCGCTCGGCCAGGATCGGCTTGATCAGGTCCGCGACGAGGCGCTGGTGCGCGGGGTGCTCCTGGTAAGCGCGCCAGGCGTCGGCGTCGTCGAAGTCGAGGACGGCGGCGAAGTCGTGGGCGCCGTCGCTGAGCGCCAGGTCGGGCCCGCACGCGAGCGCGCGGATGTGGCCGATCTCCGCGGGCAGGGCGCGGAAGGCGGCCTCCGCGGACCGCTTCTGGGCGTCGGTGGCCCCGGGGGTCCACCGGAGCAGGATGATGTGCCGAAGCATGCCGAGATTCCTCCGGGCGTGGTCGCGGGTAACGGCGTGCTTGGTTACTACATTGTGAGAGGATTCATTTTGCTATGTAGGAGAAGGTAGATCCTGGTCCGCCGCCGGTCAAGCCGCGGCGGGCCCGCGGACGAGGAGACGACGTGACCGAGCCGACCCGGCGGCGCAGCGGCGCGGAGAGTTCCCGCAAGGCCCTGCAGCTGCTGCTGGCCTTCGACGAGCGGCGGCACACCCGCTCCGCGGCCGACCTCGCCGCGGCGCTGGAGATGCCGATCAGCTCGGTGTACCGGTACCTGTCGGTGCTGCGCGAGACCGGCATGCTGGAGGAGGCCGGCGCGGGCGAGTACCGCCTGTCGTGGGTGTTCGTCCGGCTGGCGCGGGCCGCGCGGGCCGCCGGCGACACGCTGGAGGCGCTGGCGCGCCCGGTGCTGGCGGCGGTGGCCGAGGCCGGCGGCGAGACCACCCTGCTGATCAAGCGGATGGGCTGGAGCGCGGTCTGCGTGGACCGGGTCGACTCCCCGCACTCGGTCCGCCTGCAGTTCGACCCGGGGCAGCGGATGAGCCTGCACCGGGGGTCGGCGGCGCGCGTCCTGCTGGCGTCCATGCCGGCCGCCGACCGGCACCGCTACCTGGCGTCGGTGCCCGACCTGACCGAGCACGCCCGGGACCAGATCGAGACCGACGTCGGGACCGTCGCCCGGGTCGGCTGGGCGGAGAGCTTCGGCGAGGTCGACGAGGGCATCTGGGGCGCCTCGGCCGCGATCCGCGACCAGGGCCGGGTGGTCGCGGCGCTCGGCGTCGCCGGACCGCTCTACCGGCTCCAGCAGGACGACCGCGCCCGCATCACCGAGCTGGTGATCTCCGGGGCCGAGGAGATCTCGGCCGCGCTCACCGACGGGACCGCCTCCCCCTGACCCTCTGACCGCTGACCCTCCGCCCGCACCGCGGGCCCCGTACCCGACGGCCCCGCCGCCTCGCCTCGCGAGCGCGGCGGGGCCGTTTCGCGTGCCGGGTCCGTCTCACAATGTGCGACAAAAAGTGATCACTTTCGGTAATTTGACCAACACGTATATCCTCCGTGAAAGCGCGCAGAACCCTTGCCCTGTCGGGGATCGCGGCGCATCGTCCGAGGTTGGCGCCGTTCGGCGGGCGGATAAATCTCCCGGACGGCCATTGACGTCGTCGTGCGAGGTCCGTAGCTTCTACCGCATATTAAGTACGTGGTTACCGCATTGTGAGAGATGCGAGCAACAGGAGGAACCTCGTGCTTGTCGGCCTGAACGATCCGCGGCTGCCGCGCGACGTCGATGTGGCGATCGCCGGCCTCGGCCCGGTGGGCGCCACCGCCGCGCTCACCCTCGCCCGAGCCGGGCTGCGGGTGGCGGTCTTCGAGGAGGCCGGGCGGAACACCGGGGAACGGGACGCCGGCGAGTCGCGCGCGTCCACGTTCCATCCGCCGACCCTGGAGATCCTCGACGACCTGGGCGTCGCCGGCGAGCTGCACGAGGCCGGCCTCGTCACCGACACCTACCAGTACCGCGACCGCACCGGCGGCCTCGTCGCGCACTTCGACCTGGCCAGCATCAGCGGCGACACGCGCTTCCCGTACCGGCTGCAGAGCGAGCAGGACAACCTCGTCCGGATCATCGGCGACCGGCTGGCCGAGCTGCCGGACGTCCACCTCGTGCACGGTGCCCGGGTGCGCGCGGTCGAGACCGAGGACGGGAGCGACGCCCCCGTCACGCTGACCGTCGAGGCGGCCGGGGACGAGAAGGCGGCGCCGGTCGCCTGCCGGGCCCGCTGGGTGATCGCGGCGGACGGAGCGCACAGCACGGTGCGCCGCCACCTCGGGATCCCGTTCCCCGGCATGACCTACCCCGAGCGGTTCCTCGTGGTGTCCACCACCGACGACTTCGCCGAGCTCATCCCCGGCATCGCCGGGGTGAACTACATCGCCGACCCGGTCGAGTGGCTGGTCCTGCTGCGCACCCCGAAGCACTGGCGGGCGCTGTTCCCGATCGCGGAGGCCGAGGCCGACGGAGGCGCCCTCGACCCCGGATCGATCCAGCGCCGGCTGCGGGCGGTCGCCCCGCTGGACCGCGGCTACACGGTCTCGCACGCCCGCATCTACCGGGTGCACCAGCGGGTCGCCGAGCGCTTCCGGGCCGGCCGGGTCGTGCTGGCGGGGGACGCCGCGCACATCAACAACCCGCTCGGCGGCCTCGGCATGAACAGCGGCATCCACGACGCCGCCGCCGCGTGCGCGGCGATCCTCGCGGCCGAGGACGGCGACACCGGCGCCGTGGACGCCTACGCGACCGCCCGCCGCGCCGTCGCACGCGACTACGTCCGCGTCGTGACGCACGAGAACTGGGAGTCCCTGCAGGAGGAGGACCCGGAGCAGCGCCGCCGCCGCGCCGACGAGATGCGCCGCGCCGCCGCCGACCCGGAGCTCGCCCGCGCCCACCTGCTGCGCAGCTCGATGCTCACGGCGCGGGTCCCCGAGCCCGCCGCGGGCGTGACCGGACCGGCGTGAACCGGACCGGCCTGGAAGTGAACGGCCTGGAAGTGAACGACACGGAAGTGAACGGCACGGACGAGACCGGCGCGGCAGGGACCGGCCCGCGCCGGCCGCCGTGGAACGGATGGGAGAGGAGAAGGCCATGGATGTACCCCTGATCCAGCGCGACCGCGCGGGGCTGGAGTTCCTGGGCTCGCTGCAGGGCTACACGGGCGGGACGCTGCAGCCCGCGGCGGCCGGGCGCTACGCGGAGCTGGTCCCCGACCCGCCGGCGGCGCTGCCGGACCGGCGCCGTTCGGTGGCCGAGGCGCTCGGCGGCTACGGCCCCTGGCTGTTCGACCGGCTGCTCACCCGCTACGTCGCCGAGGAGATCTACGTCCGGGCGATCCCGGGCGCCGAGCGCGCCCGCGCGGAGATCGAGGAGTGGCTCGACGTCCCGGCCGACGCCCCCGGGTCGCTGACGCTGGACCCGGACCTGGTGCCGCCGTCGTACCACGGTGACGGCTTCCACCTGACCTACCGCGGCTGGGACGGGCACGACCTGATGGGCGTGGTCATCCACGACCTCGGCTACCGGCACGTGCTGATGCCGGGCGGCGTCGGCGCCGTCCGGGCGGGCGAGAACCTCATGGACCAGCGCACGCAGGTCGTCAGCGAGGCGCCGCGCCGCGACTACCGGCGGGTCCTGGAGCCCGGCTGCGGCAACGGGCGGTTCGCCACCGCCGTGTCCACCGTGCTGCCGGACGCCCGGTACACCGGGATCGAGCTGTCCCGGACGCAGCTGGAGTACGCGCGGGCGCGCAGCGTCCACGAGGGGCGCGCCTGGGAGCTGATCCAGGCGGCGGCCGAGGACACCGGCCTGCCGGACGCGTCCGTCGATCTGGTCGCGATCTACACGCTGTTCCACGAGACCCCGCCGAAGGCCACCGAGGCGATCCTCGCGGAGATGTTCCGGGTGCTGGAGCCCGGCGGAGACCTGGTGATCGGCGAGATCGCCCCGTACGAGCGCAACGACGCGTTCCGGTCGGTCGTCCTGGACTGGGAGACCGACAACCGCGGCGAGCCGTTCATGCGCTCCTACCTCCAGCTGGACCTGCCGGGCCTGGTCGAGCGGGCCGGCTTCACCGGCGTCGAGGCCTACGGCATCGGCAAGGGCGACTACCCCTGGATCGTGCGGGCGCGCAAGGAGGAGAAGTGATGACCGGCCAGCCGCGGTACCTGGAGTCCGACCGGCTCGACGAGATCACCCGGATGCTGACCGAGCTGGCCTCGGAGGTGTGGATCCTGCGGGACCGCACCCTCGTGCTGGAGCACCTGCTCCGCGAGCGCGGCTGCCTGGACGAGGACGCGGTCGACGCGCTGCGCCCGTCGCAGGAGCTGCTGGCGAGGCTCGGCGAGGAGCGCGGCGCGTTCGTCGCCCGCGTGTTCGGCGCCGTCCTGGACCCCGGCGCCCGGACGGCGGCCGCGGTGTCCGCCGCCACCCCCTGATCCGTCCGTCCACCACCAACGAAGAACGACACAGAAGGAGCGACCAGTGGGCGAGAGTCCTCTTCGCGGGTTCGGCGCGGCCCTCGACCGGCGGGGGTTCCTGCGCTCCGGGCTGGCTCTCGGCGGCGCGGTGGCCGGCGCGGGCCTGCTCGGCGCGTGCGGCGGCCCCGGCTCCTCGGGCGGAGGCGGCGGCCGCAAGGGCCTGGTCATCGGGACGGTCGTCGTCGACGACACGATGAACCCGATGGAGGAGCAGTACACGACCTTCCAGTTCAACGCCTTCGACGGGCTCGTCCGCCAGCTGCGCGGGGACACCGAGGCGGTGCCGCGCCTGGCGCGGGAGTGGGAGCGCAAGGGCGACACGGTCTGGCGGTTCCGCCTGCGGGACGGCGCCGCGTTCCACAACGGCGCGAAGGTGACGGCCGACGACGTTGTGTTCAGCTTCACCGAGCTGCTCGGCAAGAAGTACGCCAACGCCTCCACGATCGAGTCGATCAAGTCGGTCCGCAAGGTCGACGCCGCGACGGTCGAGATCGAGACCAGGGCCCCCGACCCGCTGCTGCTGGCCCGGATCGGCCAGGTCTTCATCGTGCCCAAGGCGTACTGGACGCAGAAGGGCGCCGACGGCTTCGCCAAGGCGCCGATCGGGTCGGGACCGTTCACGATCAAGAGCTTCGCCCCGGACAGCGGCATCGAGTTCGCCGCGTTCGACGGCTTCTGGGGCACCAGGCCGAAGTCGCCGGAGATCACGCTGCGCTACTTCACCGACGCCGGCGCGATGGCGTCGGCGCTGCAGGCCGGGGAGATCGACGCGGCGCAGAACCTCGGCGCCGAGACGATCAAGACGCTGAACGGGCGGGACGGGCTGACCGTCCGCACCGACTTCAGCGGCAACCAGAACATGTTCCAGCTCAACACGGGCAAGGCCCCGTTCAACGACCCCAAGGTCCGGCAGGCCGCGGTCAAGGCCATCGACGCGCAGGCGCTGATCGACGCGATGACCTACGGCGCCGGGGTGCTGGAGGACGGGCAGATCCCGGTGAAGGGCGTGTTCGGGTACAGCGCCGACCTCCACCGTCCCGCGCACGACCTGGCGGAGGCCAAGAGCCTGCTCAAGGCGGCGGGCGCGGTGGGCGCCGAGATCGAGATCTTCGGGATGTCGATCTACAAGAAGCTGTACGAGGCGGTCGGCGCGCAGCTCCAGCAGGCCGGCTTCAAGCCGAAGATCAACGCGGTGGAGGTGCCGGTCTGGGTCAAGACGTTCCGGAGCGGCTCGGACGCCGACATCTTCTACCGGGGCGCGTCCTACACCGGCATCTTCGACGCCGACCGCCCGTACCGGTTCGTGTCGTCGTCGAACAAGCCGTTCGTCGAGGACTCCAAGTGGGACGACCTGATGAAGGCGCAGAGCACCGAGATGGACTCCGCCAAGCGTGCGAAGAAGCTCGTCGACTGCGCCCGCTACCTGCAGGACCAGTCCTACATCCTCTACACCTACGGCGGTCCCACCGTCGGCGGCCACCGCGAGGGCGTGTCCGGGTTCGACAACAGCAACGGCCTGATGCTGCTCCTCGACCAGATCACCAAGCAGGACACCTGATGCCGGACGCAGACCGGGCCGCGTCCGTGCCGGACGGCATGAACCCCGACGTCGTGCTGGAGCAGCGCGGCCGGGCCGAACTGGAGTTCCTCGCCGGGATGCGGGCGGCGCTGGCGCCGCTGCGCGCCCGGGTGCGGGACCGGGTCGAGGCGTCCGGGCGGGTCGCGGCCTGGGCCGACGACCCGGACGCCGACATCGCCGTCCTGCGCGACGCGGTCGCCGCCGAGCTGGCCGGGACGACCGAGCAGGACGTCGTCGGCGCCGCGCTGCGCTGGAACCGGCGGCTGCTCACGCCGCGCGCCGAGGACGCCTTCGCGGCCCGCCGCGACGTCCTGGAGGCCCTCGCCGCCGCCCCGGATCCGGACGCGATCGCCGACCGGGGCGACGCGGCGGTCCCGCGCTACTGGAGGTACGAGTTCCACGGCACCCGGGGCGGCTGGGACGGCCACGAGCACATGGGGTTCGTCCACCACGAGCTGGTCTACCGGTACCTGCTGGTGCCCGCCTTCGGCGACATCTTCGCGCAGCGGGCGAAGGTCGCCGCCGCGGCGCCGCGCGACGACTACGCGGCGATCTGCGACCTCGGCTGCGGGACCGGGCAGTACACGCTCAAGCTCGCCCAGCACTACCCGGGCGCCCGGATCACGGGCGTCGACCTGTCGGCCGCGTCGCTGCGCTACGCCCAGCGGCGCGCCGCCGACCGGGGGATGCGCTGGGACCTGCTGCGCGCCCCGGCCGAGGACACCGGGCTGCCGGCCGGAGGCCAGGACCTGGTGACCTCGTTCATCCTGCTGCACGAGATCCCGCCGCACGCGGTGGAGAAGGTGTTCGCGGAGGCGTTTCGGCTGCTGCGCCCCGGCGGCGACCTCGTCTTCTCCGACGTGGCGCCCTACCGGCGGCGCGGCGCCCACCAGGCGTGGCTGGACGACTGGGACGCCGAGAACGGCCACGAGCCGTGGTGGCGGACCACCGCGCAGGCCGACCTGGCCGCCGTCGCCGAGGCGGCCGGGTTCACCGGCGTCCGGCAGGAGGCGCTCGGCCCCGGCTCCTACCCGTGGGTGACGATCGCCCGCCGGCCGGAGGAAGGAGGGACCTGATGGGCCGCGTCGAAGTGACCGGCACGCCGTCGCCCGCGCAGGACCACGCCAAGGACCGCGCCGCGGACCGCGCCGGGGACGGTATGGCGCTCGGCCTGCGGGACGTGCGGGTGTCGCTGCCCACCGCCCGGGGCGAGCTGAGCATCCTGCGCGGGGTGACGTTCGGCGTCGCGCGCGGCGAGATCGTCGCGGTCGCCGGCGAGTCGGGGTCGGGCAAGTCGACCTCGATCCTCGCGGCGCTGCGGCTGCTGCCGGCGGGGGCGCGGGTCACCGGCTCGATCGAGTGCGGCGGCGACGACGTCCTCGGCATGCCCCGGCGGGAGCTGCGGCGGCTGCGGGCGGGCCGTGCCCGCATGGTCTTCCAGGACCCGTGGCGGGCGCTGCACCCGATGAAGCGGATCGGCGCGCAGCTGGTCGAGTCGGCGCGGACCGCCGACCCCGGCCTGTCCAAGGACGCCGCCCGCACACTCGCCGCCGAGACCCTGGGCCGGGTCGGCATCCCCGACCCCGGGTCGCGGATGCGGGCCTACCCGCACGAGATCTCCGGCGGCCAGGCGCAGCGCATCGTCATCGCGATGGCGCTCGTCGCCCGGCCGGCGGTGCTGCTGTGCGACGAGCCGACCACCGCGCTGGACGTCACCACGCAGGCCCAGATCCTGGAGCTGCTCCGCGACCTGAACCGGGAGCTGGGCCTGTCGATCGTGATCGCCACCCACGACCTGGACGTCATCGCCGACATCGCCGACCGGCTCGTGGTGATGTACGCGGGCGCGGTCGTGGAGGAGGGCCCGACCGCCGACGTGCTGGCCGGGCCCCGCCACCCCTACACGCACGCGCTGCTGCGGGCCGCGCCCGGGCTCGCCGGGGGAGGCCGCCTGCGGGCCATCGCGGGACGGCCGCCGGCGCCGGCCGAGGAACCGGCGGGCTGCGCGTTCGCCGCCCGCTGCCCGAGCGCGCACGACATCTGCTCGGCCGTCCGGCCCGAACCCCGCCCGGTGCTGCCCGGCCGGATCGCGGCGTGCCTGCGCGCCGAGGGCTACGGCGCCGTCCCGGGAGGAGGTTCATGACCGGCGAGACCGTGGCCCGCGTCAGCGGGCTGGTGAAGGACTTCCGGGTCCCGGGCGGGCGCCCGCTGCGGGCCGTCGACGACGTCACCCTCGCGGTGGGGCGCGGCGAGACGCTCGGGCTCGTCGGCGAGTCCGGCAGCGGGAAGTCGACGCTGGCGCGGATGCTGATCCGGCTGGAGCGCCCCACCGCCGGGCGGATCGAGTTCGAGGGCGCCGACATCACGGCGATGCGCGGCGCGGCGCTGCGCGGCCACGTCCGCCGCCGGATGGCGATGGTGTTCCAGAGCTCGTCGACGTCCCTGAACCCCTACCAGCGGATCGGGGACGTGCTCGCCGAGCCGCTCCGCGCGCACCGCGTCGGCGACGGGGCGTCCCGCCGCGCGGCGGTCGCGGCGATGATGGAGCGCGTCGGGCTCGACCCCGCGTTCACCGGCCGCTACCCGCACGAGCTGTCCGGCGGGCAGCGGCAGCGCGTCGGCATCGCCCGCGCGCTGATGCTCGACCCGTCGCTGATCGTCGCGGACGAGCCCACCGCGTCCCTGGACGTCTCGGTGCAGGCGCAGGTGGTGAACCTGCTGCAGGACCTGCAGGCCGAGCTCGGGCTGTCGTACCTGTTCATCACGCACGACCTCGGCCTGGTCGAGCACCTCAGCCACCGGATCGCCGTGCTGTACCTGGGGCGGCTGGTGGAGATCGGCGACACCGCGCGGATCTTCGCCGCGCCCGCGCACCCCTACACGGCGACGCTCGTGTCGATGCGCCGGGACGCCGAGCACCGGATCGTCCCGGCCGGGGAGATCCCCTCGCCGGCCGACCGGCCGTCCGGGTGCGTGTTCCGGTCCCGCTGCCCGATCGCGCGGGACGTCTGCGCCGCCGAGGCCCCGCCGCAGGCGGAGATCGCCCCCGGGCACCTGGCCGCGTGCCACTTCCCCGGCGAGCTCCAGCCGGGCGGCGGCGACGCCCCCGTCCGCACCCCGGCGGCCCCGCCGCTGGTCACCCCGATGCTCTCCTAGAAAGGCGGTGCGACCATGCCTGGATTCGCCGTCGACGACCCCCGCCACCTGGACGGGAAGGTGCCCCTGGACGCGCTGTTCAACGCGCTGATGGAGGTGGCCTCCGAGGTCTGGGTGCTGCGCGACCGCTTCGCCGTCCTGGAGGAGGTCCTGCGCGAGCGCGGCACCATCACCCGGGACGACATCGAGCTGCTGCAGCCCGGCCCCGAGCTGGCCGAGCGCCTGGCGGCCGACCGCCGGACGTTCCTGGAGCGGATCATGGAGGCGCTGGCCGCCGCGCCGCCGGCCGGGGAGCGGGACCACCGGTGACCGGCTACATCGTCCGGCGGCTGCTGCTGATCGCGCTGGTCGCCTGCGGCGTGTCGACGTTCCTGTTCGCGCTGTCGCGGCTGTCCGGCGACCCCGCGGTGCTGCTGTCGCCGCCCGACGCGTCCGCCGAGGTGGTGGAGGCGACCCGGAGCCGGCTCGGCCTGGACGCGCCGGTCGCGGTGCAGTACCTGGACGCGCTGCGCAGCTCGTTCACCCTCGACTTCGGCGAGTCGTTCGCGTTCGGCCGGCCGGCCGCGCAGATGGTGTTCGAGCGGCTCGGCCCGAGCCTGTGGATCGTGGTGCCGGCGATCGTCCTGTCGGTGCTGCTGTCGTTCGGCATCGGCGTGGCGGCGGCGCTGCGCCCCGGGCGGCTCAGCGGGCGCCTGATCATGGCGGGCACCTTCCTGCTCGGCAGCGTCCCCTACTTCTGGATGGCGCTGCTGCTGGTGCTGCTGTTCGCCGTCCGGCTGGGCTGGCTCCCGGCGACCGGCAACAGCGGCTACGGCAGCCTCGTCATCCCGGTGGCGGCGCTCACCATCACGGCCGTGTCGACCAGCACGCGGATCGCCCGCGGCCAGCTGCTCGACTCCTTCGGCGAGGGGCACGTGCTCACCGCCCGGTCCAAGGGCGTGCCGCCGTGGCGGGTGCTGCTCGGCCACGCGCTGCCCGGCGCGCTGCCGCCCATGCTGGCCTGGCTCGGCATCGAGTTCTCGTTCCTGTTCAGCTCGCTGCTGATCCTGGAGCCGCTGCTCGGCTACAACGGCCTCGGCGCGCTGCTGATCCGCGGGGTGTCGAACCAGGACTTCCCGCTGGTGCAGGCGAGCGTGTTCTGCATGGCCATGCTGATCACCCTGGTCAACATCGGCATGGACGTGGTCGTCCGGCTGGTGGACCCCCGGCTGCGGACGGAGGCGGCCGCATGACGTCGCTCACGAAGGACCCGGCCACGGGCGCGACGGAGGCCGCGGCGCCGCCGAGCCGGTCGCGGGCCGCCGAGATCGCCGGGCGGGTCTGGTCGGACGGGGCCGGCAGGGTCGCGGTGGTCCTGCTGGCCGTGCTGGCGGTGGCGGCGCTGGCCGCGCCGCTGCTCGCCCCCTACGACCCGGTCGCGCAGGACCTGGCGGAGGCGGCGCGGGCGCCGTCCTGGAGCCACCCGCTCGGCACCGACACCCTCGGCCGGGACGTGCTCAGCCGGCTGCTGTACGGGCTGCGGCTCAGCATGGCGATCGGGATCGTCACCGCGACGGCGTCCGCGGTCTTCGGGCTGCTGCTCGGGCTCGTCGCGGGCTACTACGAGAAGAGCATCGGCATGGTGCTGATGCGGGTCGCCGACATCCAGTTCGCGGTGCCGTTCGTCGCGGTCGGCGTGGCGCTGGCCGCCGTGGTCGGCCCCGGCATCGTCAAGCTGATGGTCATCCTGGCGCTGTGGGGGTGGGTCAACTACGCGCGCACGATCGCCAACTCGGTGGCGCAGGTCCGGCGGCTGGAGTTCGTCACCGCCGCGCGGACGCTCGGGACCCGCATCCCGGCGATCATGCTGCGGCACATCGCGCCCAGCGTGCTCGGCCCGGTGATCATCCTGTGGTCGACCAGCGCGGGCGTGCTGGTGCTGGTGGAGAGCGCGCTGAGCCTGCTGTCACTCGGCGTCCAGCCGCCCGGGTTCTCCCTCGGCAGCATGCTGGCCGACTCGCGCGCCACGCTGCAGCTCGCCTGGTGGGCGACGGTGTTCCCGGGCCTGGCGATCATGGCGATCGTGGTGGCGTTCAACCTGCTGGGCGACGCCCTGCGCGACGCGTTCAACCCGTCCGTCCGCACCCGGCACGACCCGGAACTGTGGTGACCGCCGCCGGCCGCGCGGGGTCGTGACCCGCCTCGGGCGCGGCTCCGCCCGCCGCGCTCCATGAAGGGACCCTTGGAAGGACGAAGGTCCCTTCATGGAGCGCACCGCTTTCAGCGAAGGTGAAACCGGCGGGTAGCCGATCATGGTTACCCTGCCTGAGGTTGGGGAAGGCCCAACGGCACTGCGCTGGGAGCGATGGAGAATGGTGCGGCAGGTGACGGAAGCTCGGCAGGAGACCGGACCCGGGCCGGCGGAGCCCGGGCGGGCCGCCGGAGGCGGGCGGCCGTGGGTCATGCTGGTGATGGCCACCCTCGGATTCGCGGTGAACTTCTGGGCGTGGGCGCTGCTGAGCCCGCTCGCGCCCGGGCTCAAGGACGCGCTGAGGCTGACGTCGTTCGAGCAGTCGCTGCTCGTGGCGGTGCCCGTGCTGGTGGGGTCGCTCGGCCGGATCCCGGTGGGGGCGCTGACCGACCGGTTCGGCGGGCGGGTGATGTTCCCCGCGGTGTCGCTGATCACGATCGTGCCCGTCCTCTACCTGGGGCTCGCGGGGCACTCGTCGCTGCCCGCGCTGCTGGCGGGCGGCTTCTTCCTCGGGATCGGGGGGACGGCGTTCGCGATCGGGGTCCCCTTCGTGAACGCGTGGTTCCCCCCGGAGCGGCGCGGCCTCGCGATCGGGATCTTCGGCGCGGGCATGGGCGGCACCGCCGTCAGCGCGCTGACCACCGTCAAGGAGGCCGACAGGTGGGGGACGGAGACCCCCTTCGTGGTGATGGCCGTCCTGCTCGCCGTCTACGCGGCCGCCTCGTGGTTCGTGCTGCGGGAGGCGCCGGGGCGCACCGCGCCGGCCGAGCCGCTCGCCGCGCGGCTGGCGGCGACGGCCAGGCTCGGCGTCACCTGGCAGATGTCGGCGCTCTACGCGGTCGCGTTCGGCGGCTACGTCGCCTTCTCGGTGTACCTGCCCACCTACCTGAAGGCCGAGTACGGGCTGTCCACGGCCGACGCCGCGAACCGGATGGCCGGGTTCGTGCTGCTGGCCGTGGTGATGCGGCCGGTCGGCGGCTGGCTGTCGGACCGGCTCGGCGCGGTCCGGGTGATGACGGTCTCGCTGGCGGTGACGGTGGCCGGCGCGGTGGTCCAGTCGTTCGCGCCGGCGCTGATGCCGGTCGGGACGATCGCGTTCCTGGCCATGGCGGCCGCGCTCGGCGCGGGCAGCGGCGCGACGTTCGCGCTGGTCGCCCAGCTGGCCCCGGCGAACAAGGTCGGCGCGGTGACCGGCGTGGTCGGTGCCGCGGGCGGCCTCGGCGGGTTCGTCCCGCCGCTGCTGATGGGCGCCCTGTGGGGCAGCCTCGGCGAGTACCGGATCGGCCTGCTGCTGCTCTCCCTCGTGGCCGCCGCGGCCGGGGTGTTCACCGCGACGAGCGTCCGGCGCGCCGTGGCGACGCGCCGGGCCACCTGAAATCACACCGACCCGCCGGAGACCGGCGAGACGATGCACTCCGGGGGCGATTTCTCCCTAGATGATGCGGAAGAAGGGGATCCGAGTTGAGTTCGACCCATGGCCGGCCGGGGATGGACGGCCCGCTGGAAGACGCGCTGGTGGGCACGCGCAGGTACTTCACCCGCGCGCGCGTGTCACCGGACCTGCGGACCATGACCAAGAAGGGCGGCCGTGAGGCGGACGCCTTCTACCGCGACCGGTGGTCGCACGACAAGGTGGTGCGCTCCACCCACGGGGTGAACTGCACCGGGTCGTGCTCCTGGAAGGTGTACGTCAAGGACGGCATCATCACCTGGGAGGCGCAGCAGACCGACTACCCGTCGGTCGGCCCCGACCGCCCCGAGTACGAGCCGCGCGGCTGCCCGCGCGGCGCGTCGTTCTCCTGGTACACCTACTCGCCCACCCGGGTGCGCTACCCCTACGTCCGCGGCGTCCTGCTGGAGATGTACCGGGAGGCCAGGGCCAGGACGGGCGACCCGGTGCAGGCGTGGCGCGAGATCGTCTCCGACCCGGAGAAGGCCCGCGCCTACAAGGACGCGCGGGGACGCGGCGGCCTGGTGCGGGCGACGTGGGACGAGGCGACCGAGATGATCGCCGCCGCGCACGTCCACACGATCAAGGAGTTCGGGCCCGACCGGGTCGCCGGGTTCTCCCCGATCCCGGCGATGTCGATGGTGTCGCACGCGTCCGGCGCCCGGTTCGTGTCCATGCTCGGCGGGACGATGCTGTCGTTCTACGACTGGTACGCCGACCTCCCGGTGGCGTCCCCGCAGGTGTTCGGCGACCAGACCGACGTCCCCGAGTCGGGCGACTGGTGGGACGCCGGCTACCTCATCATGTGGGGCTCCAACGTGCCGGTCACCCGCACCCCCGACGCGCACTGGATGACCGAGGCCCGGTACCGGGGCCAGAAGGTCGTCGCGGTGTCCCCGGACTACGCCGACAACGTCAAGTTCGCCGACGAGTGGCTCGCCGCCCAGCCGGGCACCGACGGCGCCCTGGCGATGGCCATGGGCCACGTCGTCCTCAAGGAGTTCTTCGTCGACCGGCAGGCCGCGTACTTCACCGACTACGTGAAGCGCTACAGCGACCTGCCGTTCCTGGTGCGCGTCGAGGAGCGCGACGGGACGTACGTGCCCGGCAAGTTCCTCACCGCGGCCGACCTGCCGGGCGCCGAGGCCGAGTCCGAGAACGCCGCGTTCAAGACCGTGATCCTGGACGCCGCCACCGGCCGCCCGCTCGTCCCGAACGGGTCGCTCGGCTTCCGCTACGGCGAGTCCGGCAAGGGCAAGTGGAACCTGGACCTGGGCGACGCCGACCCCCTGCTGTCCGTCGCGGCCGGCGAGGCCGGCGCGGGCGGTGCGGGCGGCGAGGCGGTGGAGATCGAGCTGGCCCGGTTCGACGGCATCGACGGCGCGCCGGGAACGCTGCGCCGGGGCGTGCCCGTCCGCACCGTCGGCGGCCACCTGGTCACGACCGTGTTCGACCTGCTGCTCGCCCAGTACGGCGTCGGGCGCGACGGCCTGCCCGGGACCTGGCCCACCGGGTACGACGACGCCTCCGAGCCCGGCACCCCGGCGTGGCAGGAGACCATCACCGGCGTCCCGGCGCAGGCCGCCGAGCGGATCGGCCGCGAGTACGCGGCCAACGCCGAGGAGACCCGCGGCCGCTCGATGATCATCATGGGCGCGGGCACCAACCACTGGTTCCACTCCGACACCATCTACCGGACGTTCCTCGCGCTGACCACGCTGACCGGCGGGCAGGGCGTGAACGGCGGCGGCTGGGCGCACTACGTCGGGCAGGAGAAGTGCCGCCCGGTCACCGGGTGGGCGCAGCTGGCGTTCGGGCTCGACTGGTCCCGGCCGCCCCGGCAGATGATCGGCACCGCGTTCTTCTACCTGCACACCGACCAGTTCCGCTACGACCAGTTCGACGCGGGCGCCCTGTCGGCGGCGACCGGCGGCGGGACGTTCGCGGGGCGCTCCACCGCCGACGTGATCGCGCAGGCGGCGCGGCTCGGCTGGATGCCGTCCTACCCGACGTTCGACCGCAACCCGCTGACCCTCGCCGACGAGGCGGAGGCCGCCGGGAAGCAGGCCGGCGAGTACATCGTCGGCGAGCTGAAGGCCGACCGGCTCAAGTTCGCCTGCCAGGACCCGGACGCCCCGGAGAACTTCCCCCGCGTCCTGACGGTCTGGCGGTCCAACCTGCTCGGGTCGTCCGCCAAGGGCAACGAGTACTTCCTGCGGCACCTGCTCGGCGCCGCCGACGCCGTCCGCGCGGAGGAGACGCCGCCCGAGGCCCGGCCGGAGGAGGTCGTCTGGCGGGACGAGGCCCCGGCGGGCAAGCTCGACCTGCTGCTGTCGCTGGACTTCCGGATGACCAGCACCACCGTCTACTCCGACATCGTGCTGCCGGCGGCGACCTGGTACGAGAAGCACGACCTGAACACGACCGACATGCACCCGTTCGTCCACTCGTTCAACCCGGCGATCGGGCCGCCCTGGCAGACCCGCAGCGACTGGCGCGCGTTCCAGGACATCGCGACCGCGTTCAGCCGGCTCGCCGAGGGGCACCTCGGCGTCCGCAAGGACGTCGTCGCCGTGCCGCTGCTGCACGACACCCCCGACGAGATGGCGACCCCGCACGGCCGCGTCCTGGACTGGGCGAAGGGCGAGTGCGAGCCGATCCCCGGCGTGACGATGCCGAAGCTCGTCACGGTCGAGCGCGACTACCCGGCGATCGCGGCGAAGATGACCGCGCTCGGCCCGCTCGCCGAGCGGCTCGGCGCCACCACCAAGGGCGTCACGTTCGACCTGGAGCGGGAGGTCGAGTACCTCGGGCACAAGAACGGCGTCGTGCGCGGCGGGCCGGCCGACGGCCGCCCCTCGCTGAAGCGGGACGTGCACGCCTGCGAGATGATCCTCGCGTTCTCCGGCACGACGAACGGGCACCTGGCCACGCAGGGCTTCAAGACGGTGGAGAAGCGCACCGGAACGAAGCTCGCCGACCTCGCCGCCGAGCACGAGGGCAAGCAGATCACGTTCGCCGACACCCAGGCCGCCCCCGTGCCCGTCATCACCTCCCCGGAATGGTCGGGGTCGGAGAGCGGCGGGCGCCGCTACTCGCCGTTCACCATCAACGTCGAGCGGCTGAAGCCCTGGCACACCCTCACCGGGCGGCAGCACTTCTACCTCGACCACGACTGGATGGCCGAGCTGGGCGAGCAGCTGCCGACATTCCGGCCGCCGCTCAACATGTCCGCCCTGTTCGGCGAGCCGGAGCTGGGGGAGACGGGCGAGCTGGGGCTGACCGTCCGCTACCTCACCCCGCACAACAAGTGGTCGATCCACTCCGAGTACCAGGACAACCTGTTCATGCTGTCGCTGTCGCGCGGCGGCCCGGTGATCTGGATGAGCGGGGTGGACGCGGCCAAGATCGGCGTCCGCGACAACGACTGGATCGAGGCGGTCAACCGCAACGGCGTCGTCGTCGCCCGCGCGATCGTCACCCACCGGATGCCCGAGGGCACCGTGTACATGTACCACGCGCAGGACAAGCTGATCGACGTTCCGCGCGCGGAGACGTCCGGCCGCCGCGGCGGCATCCACAACTCCCTGACCCGGCTGCTGATCAAGCCGAGTCACCTCGTCGGCGGGTACGCGCAGCTGTCGTTCGCGTTCAACTACCTCGGGCCGACCGGCAACCAGCGCGACGAGATCACCGTCATCCGCCGCCGCTCCCAGGAGGTGCAGTACTGATGCGCGTCATGGCGCAGATGTCGATGGTGATGAACCTCGACAAGTGCATCGGATGCCACACATGCTCGGTCACCTGCAAGCAGGCGTGGACGAACCGCAGCGGCGTCGAGTACGTCTGGTTCAACAACGTCGAGACCCGCCCCGGCCAGGGCTACCCCCGGCGGTACGAGGACCAGGAGAAGTGGCGCGGCGGCTGGGTGCTCAACAAGCGCGGGCGGCTCGCGCTCAGGGGCGGCGGCCGCTGGCACAAGCTGGTGACGATCTTCTCCAACCCGAAGCTGCCCGGGATCGACGACTACTACGAGCCCTGGACCTACGACTACGAGACCCTCACCAACGCGCCGCTGCAGGAGCACACGCCGGTCGCCCGGCCGAAGTCGCTGCTGTCCGGCAAGGACATGAAGGTCTCGTGGTCGGCGAACTGGGACGACGACCTCGGCGGTTCCGTGGACCACCTGGACAAGGACGTCCTGCTCAAGGACATCTCCGCCAAGGTCAAGGCCGAGTTCGACAACACCTTCATGTTCTACCTGCCGCGGATCTGCGAGCACTGCCTCAACCCGTCCTGCGCGGCGTCCTGCCCGTCCGGCGCGATCTACAAGCGCGCCGAGGACGGCATCGTCCTCGTCGACCAGGACAAGTGCCGCGGCTGGCGGATGTGCGTGTCCGGCTGCCCCTACAAGAAGATGTACTTCAACCACCGGACCGGCAAGGCCGAGAAGTGCACCTTCTGCTTCCCGCGCATCGAGGTCGGCCTGCCGACGGTGTGCGCCGAGACCTGCGTCGGGCGGCTCCGCTACATCGGCCTCATCCTCTACGACGCCGACAAGGTGCTGGAGGCGGCGTCCACGCCCGACGACGGCGACCTGTACGAGGCGCAGCGCGGCGTGTTCCTCGACCCGAACGACCCCGAGGTCATCGCGGCGGCCGAGCGCGAGGGCATCCCGCAGGACTGGATCGAGGCCGCCCAGCGGTCCCCGATCTACGCGCTCATCAACACCTTCAAGGTGGCGCTGCCGCTGCACCCGGAGTACCGGACGATGCCGATGGTCTGGTACATCCCGCCGCTGTCGCCGGTCGTGGACGTCATCCGCGACACCGGCCACGACGCCGAGGACAGGGGCAACCTGTTCGCGGCGATCGACGCGCTGCGCATCCCCGTCGAGTACCTGGCGGAGCTGTTCACCGCCGGGGACACCGCGGTCGTCGACGGCGTCCTGCGCCGGCTCGCCGCGATGCGCTCCTACATGCGCGACATCAACCTCGGCCGCGAGCCCGACCTCGCCATCCCCGAGGGCGTCGGGATGACCGGCGAGGAGATGTACGACATGTACCGGCTGCTGGCGCTCGCCAAGTACGACGAGCGGTACGTGATCCCGACGGCGCACGCCGAGGACGCGCACAGCCTGGAGGAGATCGCCACCGAGTGCAGCCTGAACTACGACGGCGGCCCCGGCATGGGCGGCGCGGAGCTGCCCGGCGGCTCCGGCCCGTTCGGCGAGGCGTCCGGGCGGCCGAACCCGATCGCGGTGGAGAACTTCCACATGCTGCGGGCGCGGCAGACCTCCGACAACCCCGTCGACCCGGCCGACAAGCACAAGCGCGTCAACCTGCTCAACTGGGACGGCAAGGGCGCCCCCGCCGGGCTGTTCCCCGAACGCGCGGGCGACTCGGAGGTCGGTCCGAGCGGCACCAACCCGCCCGCCGACTCGGGGCCCGCCGAAACGGAGCGCAAGCCGTGAGGATCAGATCCCCGAAGAAGCCCGGCCTCGGCGACGCCGAGCTGGCCACCGCCTGGCAGGCGGCGTCGCTGCTGATCGGCTACCCCGACGAGGAGCTGCTCGGGCGGCGCCCGCTGCTGCGCCGCGCGGTCGCGGGCCTGCCGGAGCCGGTCGCGGAGCCGCTCGGCCGCGTCCTGGACCACCTGGACGCGACGCCGCGGCAGGACCTGGCGGCCGACTACGTCGCCACGTTCGACTACCGCAAGCGGTGCTGCCTCTACCTGACCTACTACGCCTACGGCGACACCCGCAAGCGGGGCATGGCCCTGCTGCGGTTCAAGCAGGCGTACCAGGCGGCCGGGCTCGACCTGGACGACGGCGAGCTGCCCGACCACCTGGCCGTGGTGCTGGAGTTCGCCGCGACCGGCGACCCCGTGCAGGGGCGGCGGCTGCTGATCGAGCACCGCGCCGGCCTGGAGCTGCTGCGCCTCGCGCTGACCGAGGCCGGGTCGCCGTGGGCGCCCGTCCTGGACGCGGTCGCGGCGACCCTGCCGCCGCTGACCGGCCGCACCGAGGACGCCGTCGCCCGCCTCATCGCCGAGGGGCCGCCCGACGAGTCGGTCGGCCTCGCCCCCTACGGCGCCGACGCCGCCGCCATGGGCCCCGTCCTGCTGCCCGATCCCGTCGTTGGAGCCCCGTCATGACCCCCACCCTGCCCGTCCTCGCCGCGGAGAGCGGCGGCGACCCGGGCGTCACCGGCACCCTGCTGTGGGTCGCCCTGCCCTACGTCACCATCGCGGTGTTCGTCCTCGGGCACATCTGGCGGTACCGCTACGACAAGTTCGGCTGGACGACCCGCTCGTCCCAGCTGTACGAGCGGCGGCTGCTGCGCATCGGCAGCCCGCTGTTCCACTTCGGGATCCTGGTCGTCGCGCTCGGCCACGTCGGCGGGCTCGTCATCCCCGACGGCTGGACCGAGGCGGTCGGCGTCACCGAGCACATGTACCACGTGGTCGCCGTGGTCCTCGGGACGATCGCCGGGTTCTGCACGCTGGCGGGCCTCGCGATCCTGATCTACCGGCGCCGGACGGTCGGCCCGGTGTTCCTCGCGACCACCCGCAACGACAAGCTGATGTACGTGGTGCTGGCGGGCACCATCGTCATCGGGCTGGCCGCGACGGTCGCGGCCAACATCATCGGCGACGGCTACAACTACCGGGAGACGATCTCCCCGTGGTTCCGGTCGGTGTTCTACCTCCAGCCGGACCCGGAGCTGATGACCGGCGTGCCGATCCTGTTCCAGCTGCACGCGCTCAGCGCGCTGCTGCTGTTCTGCATCTGGCCGTTCACGCGGCTGGTGCACATGCTCACCGCCCCGGTCGGCTACCTGACGCGCCCCTACATCGTCTACCGCAGCCGCGACGAGCACCTCGGCATGCACGAGACGCGCCGGGGGTGGGAACGGGTCCAGCGCCCCTGACCCGCACGTGGTCCGGGGACGAAGAATGCTCCCACCCCGCGCCGGGGTGGGAGCATCACCGTTCCCGGCGGCGGGTCAGCGGATCCAGAGGTCGGGGCCGAAGACCTCGTAGTGGATGCGCTCGTCGGAGACGCCCGCGTCCAGCAGGCCGCGCCTGATCTCGCGCATGAACGGCAGCGGGCCGCACATGAACACGCGGGCCTTGTCCGGCAGCGGCAGCTCCGACACGTCGATCCGGCCGCGCCGGACGTCCGCGCCGAGCCCGCCGTCGCCGGGCTCCTCGTACCAGGTCAGCTGCCGGAACCCGGCGATCCGGCGGCCCGACTCGGCGATCTGGGCGCGCAGCGCGTGGGTGCGGGGGCTCCGGTCGGCGTGGACGGCGAGGACCTCGCGGGACGGGTCGGCGGCGGCCAGGTGGTCCAGGACCGCCGCGGCGGGGGTGATGCCGATGCCCGCGCTGATCAGGACGAGCGGGTCCTCCCCGTCGTCCACCACGACGTCGCCGAACGGCCGGGACAGCTCCAGCTCATCGCCGGGCGCCGCGTGCTCGAACAGGTACTGCGAGACGGCCCCGTCCGGTGCGGCGTCCTCGCCGCGCACCCGCCGGACGGTGATCTGGACGGTGTCGCCCGCGGCCCGCGACAGCGTGTACTGGCGGGGCTGGCGGAGGCCGTCCGGCAGCGTCACCGCGACGGACACGTACTGGCCGGGACGGTGCGCGGGGACCCCGCCGCCGGCGGGCGCCAGCACCAGGGAGACCACGTCCTCCGCCTCGTCGCGGCGGTCCACGACCCGCCACGGCGTGTACGGGGCGGCCGGATCGCAGGCGGTGTCCTGGTAGAGCCGCGCCTCCTCGTGGATGAGGAGCGTCGCGAACAGCCAGTACACCTCGGACCAGGCGGCGTGCACCTCCGGCGTGACCGCGTCGCCGAGCACGGCGCCGACCGCGTTCATGAGGTGCCGCCCGACGAGCGCGTACTGCTCGGGGCGGATGCCGAGCGAGGCGTGCTTGTGCGCGATGCGCGGCAGCATCTGCTGGAACGGCATCGTGGAGTCGGGGTCGACCAGGTGCGCGGCGAAGGCGGCCACCGAGCCGGCGAGCGCCTGGCGCTGCTCGCCGTTGGCCTGGTTGCCCTGGTTGAACACGTGCCGCAGCTCGGGGTGCGCGGCGAACAGGGCGGAGTAGAACCGGCCGGTGATCTCAACACCGTTGGCGCCGACCGCGGGCAGCGTGGCCCGCACGGTCTCGGCGTGGTCGGACGAGAGCATCAGAAGCCTTCCTGTGGGGGCGCCGCCGCGGGCGCGGCGGCGGGGGAGTGCGCGTGCTGGACGCCCCTGGCGACCGCCCGATCTTATTGGCGATGCGCCAATAAGAGCTGTGATGTGCACCACACCGGCCCCGGAAGCGGGGTCACGCCAGGGACGGCGCGCGGCGCGCCTCGAGCGGAATCAGCGCGCGGGCCCGCCGGCGGGCGGGATGCGGCGGCCGGTGACCCGCCACAGCGGGATGCGGATGAAGTGGTCGCGCGGCCCCGGCGCCCACGGCCGCAGCGGCAGCCGGGCCACCCGCGCGGCCTCCGCCGGATCGGTGACCGCGCGGGCCTGCCCGACCGCCGCCACCGACCAGCCCGTCCGGGCGGCCGGGTCGAACGCGTCCACCTCGAACGCGACGATCGCGCCGCGCAGCGCCGCGTCGAACTTCGAACCCGGCGCGGTGCGGACGACCACGGCCTCGTCGCCGTCCAGGACGAAGGTGACCGGCTGGATCGCGGGCAGCGCCTGATCGGTGTAGACCACGCGCCCGACCGGCGCGGACCGCAGCAGCGCCACGCACTCCTCGCGCCCGAGGATCTCCAGGTCTTCTCCGATGGCTCGCATATCACCAGGGTCCTCGACGGGAGGCGGGGGACACAGGGGCGAACGTCCCGGGCCTCACCGGAGGCGTCAGGAGTCGGCGGGCACCCGCGCGCCGATCCGCCGGCCGGTGATCAGCTCGGGCCGGATGCGGACGAAGTACTCCCGCTCGCCGGGCGCCCAGCTGCGCAGCGGCAGCGCCTCCAGCGCGGCCGCGTCGGCCGGGTCGGTGACGTGCCGGGCGGGACCGACCGCGACCACCGACCAGCCCGTCTCCGCCGCCATGTCGAACTCGTCGACCTCGAACGCGACGATCGTGTCGGCGGCGGCCTTGGCCAGCCGCGACGTCCGGGACGTCCGGATCACGATGTCGCCGCCGGCGACGGCGAAGTTCACCGGCTGGACGGCGGGCAGCGCGTGGTGGGTGAACACGATCCGCCCGATCTCCGCGCGCGCCAGAAGACGGCGGCACTCGTCCTCGTCGAGGATCTCCAGGCCGCTGTGGTCGAGCTGCATGGCTCCAGCGTGGAGCCCCGGCGCGCCCGCCGTTAGGGACGAAGGTCCCGAATCACGGGGTGGTGCCTGACCAGGCACGTCGGGGCGGTAACGTCCCGGACAACCCCGACGAATCCGCCCCGCCTGGAGGTCCCGTGCTCGCCCTCACCGCCGCCGACGTGCGCCTGTTCCTGCACGTGCTCGCCGCGACGATCTGGGTCGGCGGCCAGATCACGCTCGGCGCGCTCGTGCCCGCGCTGCGCGGCTACGAGGGCGTCACCAAGATCGCCGCGCGCCGCTACAACCTGGTCGCCTGGCCCGCGTTCGCCGTCCTCGTCCTCACCGGGATCTGGAACATCACCGCGGGCGACATCGGCGGCCCGGCGCAGCGCACCCTCGAAGTGAAGATCGTGTTCGTCCTGCTGTCGGGCGTGGCGGCGTTCCTGCACACCCGCGCCACCTCCAAGGCCGGCCTCGCCGTCTGGGGAGCCCTCGGCATGGTCGGCGCCCTCGCCGCCCTCCTCTTCGGCGTCCAGCTCGGCTGATCCGCGGCCGGCCCGCGGCCGCACCGGCGCCCGCCCGGGACGTCTTCGGTGAACTGACCTGCGAGTAGATCGTCTAGGTTTGCCCTATGAGCGATTCTGTGGCGGTGGGGCTGGTCGGAGCGGGACCCTGGGCGGGCATGGTGCACGCGCCCGCGCTGGCGGCGGGGCCGGCGACGCGGCTCGCGGGCGTGTGGGCGCGGCGGCCCGAGGCGTCCGCCGAGCTGGCCGGAAAGCACGGCGCGCCCTCGTTCGCGCGGATCGAGGAGCTGTTCGACGCCTGCGAGGCGGTGGCGTTCTCCGTCCCGCCCGACGTCCAGGCCGACCTGGCCGCCCGCGCCGCCCGCGCCGGGAAGGCCGTCCTGCTGGAGAAGCCCCTCGCCATGGACCTGGACGGCGCCCGCCGGGCGGCCGGCGCCATCGCGGAGGCGGGCGTCGTCTCGCAGATGGTCTTCACGCTGCGCTACTCCCGCGCGGCCCGCGACTTCCTCGCCCGGGTGAGCGGCCTCGACCCGTTCGGCGGCTACGGCTCGTTCGTCTCCTCGGTGCTGAGCGGCGGGCCGTTCGCCACCCCGTGGCGGCTGGAGAAGGGCGCGCTGCTCGACCTCGGCCCGCACATCGTCGACCTGCTGGACGCCTCGCTCGGCCGCGTCGCCGGCGTCCGCGCGCACGGCGACCCGCTCGGCTGGCTCGGGCTGACCCTGGAGCACGAGGGCGGCGCGGTCAGCCAGGCGTCCGTCTCGATGGCGGGGACCGGGGACCTGCCGCCCGCCCGCGTCGAGGTGTACGGGCGCAAGGGCCACGCCCTGCTCGACTGGTCGCAGCTCGGCGACGACGCGTTCGCGACGATGGTCGCCGAGTTCGCCGCGGCCGTCCGCGGCGGGCGGGCCCCGGCGCTGGACGTCGCGCACGGCCTGCGCATCCAGGAGATCCTCGCCTCCGCCGAGGCCCAGCTCGCCGGGCAGGGCTGACCCGTGCCCCGGACGATCGAGGAGATCCTCGCCGCCGCGCGCGACCGGCTGGACCGCCTGGACCCCGGCCGCGCGCACGCCGAGCTGCGCGGCGGCGCCGTGCTGGTCGACATCCGCCCGGCGGCCCAGCGGGCGGACGAGGGGGAGGTCCCCGGCGCGCTGATCGTGGAGCGCAACGTCCTGGAATGGCGCTTCGACCCGGCGTCCGGCGCCCGGCTGCCCGAGGCGACCGGGCACGACGTCCGCGTCATCGTGTTCTGCTCGGAGGGCTACACCTCCAGCCTCGCCGCCGCGTCCCTGCACGATCTCGGCCTGACCCGCGCGACCGACATCGACGGCGGGTTCCGCGCCTGGCGCGCCGCCGGGCTGCCGACCACCGGGGGAGCCGGGCGCTGAGCGCCGCGGCGCGCACAATTCACCTGTTTCGGCGGTCGATATCGCATCCGTCTTAGTGTCCGGCCCGCTATTTTTAGCGGCGAACTTATAAGACATGAATTTGTTTTCCATTGGGCCTTGCTTTTTGCGATCACTGGGGTAGAAAAAGTCAAACCCCCTCCAGGGAGGAATACCCTCAGTGAAGGCTCCCATCACCAGGCTGGCCCTGCCGCTGGCCGCCGCGTCCGCGGCACTCGCCATGGCCGCCACCGGCGCGTCGGCCGCCACCACCACCATCCGCCAGGACACCGCCGCCGGAGCGCCCTACTCCGGCAACTGGCAGGTCTCCACCGTCGGGCCGCTCACCTTCTCCGTCGTCTACCTGGGCTCGACGGTGACCGGCTCCTGCGACAGCGCGACCCTGCAGGGCACGGTCGAGTCGTCGGGCCCCGGCGAGCTCACCGCCGCGTCGATCGGCGCCTGCCAGACGTCCAACGGGCTCAGCTCGCCCGCGACGGACCTCGACCTGTCCGAACTGCCCGACAAGAGCGGCTCGATCGCCTACGACCCCGTCGCCGGCGGCCGCGACGGCGTCCTGTCCATCAACGGCGGCCTCAGCTTCAAGCTGGAGGGCAACGTCCTCGGCATCCCCCTCACCTGCTACTACGGCTTCGAGACGGGCGGCGCCCCCGGGCTCAGCTTCGACGTCTACAACCGGGACAACCCGAACCGCCCGCTCCCCGACCGGGACGACGCGCAGGGCAAGTCCGACAACATCACCCTGGTGCGGCAGTCCGGCAGCAGCTTCCTCTGCCCGTCCAACGGCACCGGCAGCGGCGCCGGGATCGCCCGCGGGGAGAGCACCCCCGGCTCGGGCGTCTTCGACCGCAAGCTCTACCTGACCGCGTAGCGCGGGCCCGCGGCACGGAGCGGCGGCCGGTCCCCGGGGCCGGTGCAAGGGAGTGATCATCCACCCCGGGGCCGGCCGCCCTCACGTGCCCTCGCGGTGCTGGGTCGCCGTGTCGGAACGACCGGGGGCGTACGGCCGGGATCCTTCGGGACGAACGCGAGGAATTCGAGCCTAACTCCGCTGGTCAGCCCTGTGTAATGACAGGGTGCTTACAGTTGTTTCCCACCGGTGTCCGGATCCCGCCGTGGCAAAATCACCGGGAATCACCCGCATCCGATCGGGGACGCCGGCCCGCATCGGTTTCATCCCGCCCGGTGCGGAACAATCGGGGGCGTGAGAGCGGTGGCCCTTTCCGACACGCACGCGCCCCGGCGCTGGAAGTCGTGCCCGCCGCGGGTGGCCGAGCACCTGCGCGGCGCGGACGTGATCCTGCACGCCGGCGACGTGTGCACGGCGTCCGTCCTGGACGAACTGGCCGAGTACGCGCCGGTCCACGCGGTCCTCGGCAACAACGACGGCCCCGACGTCGCCGCGTGGGGCGCCCCCGAACGCCTCGAACTCGACCTGGACGGCCTCGCCATCGCGATGGTCCACGACAGCGGCCAGGCCCGCGGCCGGACCGCCCGCATGCGCCGCTGGTTCCCCGCCGCCGACCTCGTCGTCTTCGGCCACTCCCACATCCCGCTGGACGAAACGGCCGACGGCATCCGCATCTTCAACCCCGGCTCGCCCACCGACCGCCGCCGCCAGCCCCACGGCACCCTCGGCCTCCTGGACATCCACGAAGGCCACCTGACCACCGCGAAAATAATCCCCATCACCTGAACCACCGCACCTCGGCGGCCCCTCCGCATCCGGGGCGTCACCTGGATGAGCCTCGGCTCCCCCCCCCGCCTCAGCGTGCCGGCACACGCCTGGACACCGTTACCGGCGCCGGTCTTGGATGGTCCGGCCGGCTGCGAGCAGCCGCTCCGTCCCACAATCGCCCGGAAACGAGGTGGCATGCCCACAGTCCCCGCCGGTCGCAGGGTGGCCCGCGCCGCCGTCAACGCCCTGCGCGCCCTGCTGGAGCGGCACGACCACATCGTGCACGAGGTCGACGGCCAGAACGACTTCGGCGAGGACCTGCACGTGGAGTTCACGGTGGACGGCAGGCGCACCGGCGACCTGGTCAAGGCGCAGATCAAGGGCGGCCGCTCATGGCGCGGCAAAGGCGGATACCGCGTTCCGGTCGACCACCATGGTGAATCGTGGGCGGACGGCAACGTACCCGTGCTCTGCATCGTCCACGACCCGGACACCGAAACCCTCTACTGGGCCAACGCCACGGAACAGTTGCTTTCGGCGCGTCGCCAACGACGGGTGCTGAAGAGCATCGTGATCGATGAGGCCAAGGTGCTGGACGACGGCACCGTGGCCGCCTTCGTCGTCGCCGCGCGCCATTACCTGAGTCGCTACCGGGGCAATCAGGCACTGCAGGCGCGCATCGGCGAGATGGCCGGGGCCGAGTTCGAGACGTCCGACATCGTCCTGCACTTCGTCAACGAGCACGGGGAGGACCTCGTCTTCTGGCAACGCCAGGGCGAGGGGTACGCGACGCTCCTGCACAGCGATCTCGACTGGGAGCCGGAGTTCATCGGGCCGGAGATGCTGCACTTCGACATGTCCCTCGGCCTACGCGGCGTCGACCCGGTGCCCACGGTGGGAGACACCATCCTCAACCCAGGGGAAGCGCTGTGGCTCGCCGCATGCTTCGAGTCGACCGAGTGGGCGCGCCGCCCTCGGCAGGACCAGGCGCTCCCCGTATCGATCCGGCCGTCTCGCGCGAGCTCGGAGAACTCGAGTCGGATGCCGCGGTGCGGGCGGAGGCCGCCGCCGCGTCCTATGACACCTGGGACGATATGTCCCCGGTGGCGAGGCGCCTCGCCACCCACTACCTGGTGGACCGAGTGAACCTCGGCCTCCCGTCCGACCCCATCGGCGAGCAGTTCCGCATCGTCTGGCGTTGGAGACGCCCCTGGGGCGAGTACGGCTTCTCCGCCAGGGTGGGCCGGCCGAGCACCCGGCCGACGTCGCGACGGGAGATCGTCGCGGCTCGCCGGCTCGCACCCGGCGACACCGTCTACTGGCTGAGCCGGCATGGCAACGAGCGAGGGCGACGCGTCTCCGAGACCTGGTGGTCGGAGGAGACACCCGGCGCCGTCTGCGTGCTCTTCGACAACCTGTCGCTGGGGGACACCTTCTGGCCGGGTGAGGAGTTCGCGAGGACGAAACGGGCGACCTGATCCGCGGGCCCGAGGGGTCGCCCTCGACGGTCGCGGGGACGGCATGGAATCGTCCCCTTGAGATGATCGCCTCGACGGAGGGGAGCGGGGGATGACCCACCGCGTCACCGTGAACGTGCACGAAGGGGTCGCCGATGTGCGGCTCAACCGGCCCGACAAGCTGAACGCCCTCGACATGGCCACGTTCGACGCGCTCGCCGAGACGGGTGACGCGCTGGCGGCGGACCCGTCCGTCCGGGCCGTCGTCCTGTCGGGTGAGGGACGTGCCTTCTGCGCGGGACTCGACTTCTCCGGGTTCGCCGCCATGGCCGGCGACGGGGAGCGCACCGGTAACGGTGAGCGGACGAAGCGGCTGCTGAACGACATCACGGACCGCGAGCCGGGACGCATCACCAACCTCGGGCAGCAGGCGGTGCACGTCTGGAGGGAGATGCCGCAGCCCGTCATCGCCGCCGTCCACGGGCACGCGCTCGGCGGCGGCCTGCAGATCGCGCTCGGCGCCGACATCCGCATCGTCGCGCCCGACGCGAAGCTGTCGGTGCTGGAGATCCGCTGGGGACTCGTCCCGGACATGACCGGCACCGCCGCCCTGATCCGCCTCGTCGGCGAGGACGTCGCGAAGGAGCTCACCTTCACCGGCCGCATGGTGTCCGGCGAGGACGCCGCCCGGATCGGGCTCGCCACCCGCACCGCCGACGATCCGCGCGCGGCCGCCACCGAACTCGCCCGGGAGATCGCCGGCAACAGCCCCGACGCGGTACAGAGTGCGAAACGGCTGCTGAACCGCGCGGCGGACCACGACCTCGCCGGGCAGTTCCTCGAGGAGTCGCGGGCGCTCGGCGCGCTGCGCGGCGGCCCCAACCAGATCGAGGCCGTCCGCGCCTACTTCGAGAAGCGCCCGCCCTCCTTCACCGCCCCGGCCACCGCTCCGGGAACCGCCCCTGGCTGACGCGGAGACACTGCGGCGTGCCGACCGGCGGGGCGGCACGCCGCAGTGAGTCCGCGCGGGCGGGAGTCCGGTCGCCGGGCTAACCCCAGAAAGGGGCGATCTTCGCGGCCGTCGCCTGTCCCTGGGCGAGCCCCGCGTCCGCCGACGGGGTGCGGGTGGACGGGTCCAGCGGGTCGGTGCCGAAGGCCGCCAGCGCCGCCTCGTCCGGGGTGATCACCTCGACGCCCCCGCCCTCGCCCTCCACCGCGGCGATGTCCACGGCCAAGCGGGGATCGTCCATCGGCGCGATGAGCAGTACCCGTTCGTACCCCGCCGCGAGGTCGAGGTTGTTCACCGAGCGCACCCCGCCGTCCACGAAGCGGATGCCGCCGATCGTCACCGGCGGCCAGATCATCGGGACGGCGCAGCTCGCTGCGACGGCGTCCACGAGTGACACGCCCGAGTCGCGGTCGAAAAGGCGGAGGTCGCCGGTCAGCGCGTTCACCGCCGTCACCCTCAGGTCCCTCGACGGCCATTCGCGGACGGGCAGCCGCGCCTCGATCACGGCCTGCCGCTCGGCCTCGTCAACGGTGTCGGCGGCCAGCGCCCGGGCCCCGAGCCCCTGGCGGATCGCCGCAGGGTCGCTGTTCTCCTGCGCGAGCCGCATCCAGATGTCCGCGAACTCCGCGACCGTCACACCGCTTGACGGGACCAGCTCCCGGTTCTGCAGTGCCGGATCGGCCTGGCGCGCGAACAACTCCCCGATGGGCAGGCCGCTGCCGACCTGGGCCGCCACCGCCGAACCGGCCGAGGTGCCGAGCAGGAGATCCGCGCCGGTGACGTCCGTTCCCTCAGCGGCGAGGCCCGCGAGCACCCCCGTCAGCCAGGCGATCCCCGCGACACCGCCGCCACCGAGCACGAGCGCACGCTCGTTTCCACTCATAGTTCGTCCTTCCCCGTCGTGACCGTCAGAGCGTACGGCGGGAAGAACCGCCTGCGGCGCGCGCGCTGCCGAGCCTGTGCCCCGGCGCGATGCCGTACCCGGCCAGGTCTGGAGCGGAATACCGGCGGCGCCGTGCTCGTTGGAGGACTCGACCACGTGCGCGAGGAGAGTGTGCGTGAGGGTCCCAGAGTGTCGATTTGACGTCGACGCTCGGACAACGTAAGTTAACCCCTCGTCCCCTTCACGGATGCAGGACGCCCGCATGGCGGCCGGCCGGACGACGGGGAACCCACCTACGAACCAGCCGATGCGGCTTCGTCGCGTCTGCTGTGCCGTGCGGTGGCGTCGGAAAAGGCTCCGTTTTGACAATCGGGCCGGATCTGATGAAATAGCTTCACCGCTCCGAAGGTGCCGCGCAAGCGGCATTGGACGGGCGTTATCGAAGAAGGCCGAAATTGACAGACCGGCCGGATCCGGTAAAGTAAGACGAGTCAGCCCCAAGGCGGGAAACGCGAAAGCGGGTCCAGCACGGTGGGTGTCCGTTTCTTGAGAACTCAACAGCGTGTTAAAAGCCAGTGCCTTTATCGGCTCGGTCGTTTTTCGGCCGGGTCGCCCCGTGGCCAT